>NZ_JAFGYX010000009.1:0-272251 GCF_017491625.1 Pseudomonas sp. 50_B | reverse complement strand
ATTCTACAGCGTTACACGCTGCTGTCAACACCTCTTTTTAACCGCTTTCGACCGAGAGGATCGAATCGTTAATAAGGCGAAAACACACTGCCTTACCAACTGCTTCTGGCTTCGATGAACTGAAGCGTAACCGCTGCCGAAAACCGCGTAACTCATTGAATCTCAAGGAGTTTTCCGTTTCGACTGCGCCGGAAGTGGGGCGAATTATAGACCTGTAGAATCTGCCGTCAACACTTATTTTCATAAATCTGTCATATCGATCAGAAAAGCCCATAAACGCAAAAGCCGGCCCACCAGGGCCGGCCTTTGTTGTCTCGCTCCTTACACTTACAAGCTAGGGAAGGCGAACTGCGACGCTTCATGGCTGGCACGTTGCGGCCAACGCTGGGTAATAGCCTTGCGGCGGGTATAGAAACGCACGCCATCAGGACCATAAGCATGCAGGTCGCCGAACAGCGAACGCTTCCAGCCACCAAAGCTGTGATAAGCCACTGGCACTGGCAGCGGTACGTTGACGCCCACCATGCCCACTTCAATCTCGTCACAGAACAGACGCGCCGCTTCACCGTCACGGGTAAAGATGCAGGTACCGTTGCCATACTCATGATCGTTGATCAGTTGCATAGCCTCTTCCAGGCTATTGACCCGAACGATGCACAGCACCGGACCAAAGATCTCTTCTTTATAGATGCGCATCTCAGGTGTGACGCGATCGAACAGGCAGCCCCCCAGGAAGAAGCCCTCTTCATGACCGGCAACGCTCAGGCCACGGCCGTCCACCACCAGTTGCGCACCGGCAGCGACGCCCTCCTCTACATAACCACTGACCTTATCGCGAGCCTGGGCAGTCACCAGCGGCCCCATGTCCAGGCCACAGGAAGTGCCGGCACCAATCTTCAGCGCCTTGATCTGCGGAACCAACTTGGTCACAAGAGCATCCGCCACTTGATCACCCACACACACAGCTACCGAAATCGCCATGCAACGCTCACCACAGGAACCATAAGCTGCGCCCATCAAAGCACTGACGGCATTATCCAGATCGGCATCAGGCATCAGCACCGCATGGTTCTTCGCCCCGCCCAATGCCTGAACCCGCTTGCCGCGCTTGGTGCCTTCGGCATAGATGTACTCGGCAATGGGGGTCGACCCTACAAAACTCAGCGCCTTGACTTCCGGCGCCTCGATCAGCGCATCCACCGCAGCCTTGTCACCATGCACCACGTTCAGCACGCCCTTGGGCAGACCGGCCTCATGCAGCAGCTCGGCAATCAACAGGGTGGAGCTTGGATCGCGCTCGGACGGCTTGAGGATAAAGCAGTTACCGCAAACGATCGCCAGCGGGTACATCCACAGCGGAACCATGGCCGGGAAGTTGAACGGGGTGATACCGGCCACCACGCCCAACGGCTGGAAGTCGGACCAGGCATCGATGTTCGGGCCGACATTACGACTGTATTCGCCCTTGAGGATTTCCGGCGCGGCACAGGCATATTCGACGTTCTCGATACCGCGCTTCAATTCACCAGCCGCGTCCTCCAGCGTCTTGCCGTGTTCTTCACTGATCAGCTGGGCAATGCGTGCCTCGTTCTGCTCCAGCAGTTGTTTGAAGCGAAACATCACCTGGGCGCGCTTGGCCGGTGGCGTATTACGCCAGGCCGGGAACGCGGATTTGGCAGAGTCAATGGCTTGCTGGATGGTTTCACGGCTGGCCAACGGCACTTTATGAATCGCCTTGCCAGTGGAAGGGTTGAATACGTCGCTGCTACGACCGTTGTCGCTGACCAGTTCGCCGTGGATCAGGTGTTGAATCAAACTCATGCGGGGACTCCTGAAAAGGGGGAAGGCGCAGGCACGAAACGCTTCATGCCTGCCTCTATATAAGAAGGATCGAATCAGTCGAGCTTGTTCAGCACTTCGCCAACCGCATCGAACAGACGATCGAGGTCTTGCGGCTTGCTATTGAAGGTTGGGCCGAACTGCAGGGTGTCGCCGCCGAAGCGCACGTAGAAACCGGCTTTCCACAAGGCCATGCCGGCCTCGAACGGACGCACAATCGCATCACCATCACGGGCCGCGATCTGGATCGCACCGGCCAGGCCGAAGTTACGGATGTCGATCACGTTCTTCGCGCCCTTGATGCCGTGCAGCGCATTCTCAAAATGCGGAGCAACTTCAGCCACGCTCTGCACCAGGTTTTCCTTCTGCAGCAGATCCAGTGCCGCCAGGCCCGCAGCGCACGCCACCGGGTGCGCCGAATAGGTGTAGCCGTGGGGGAATTCCACGGCGTACTCGGGCGTCGCCTGGTTCATGAAGGTCTGATAGATCTCGGAGCTGGCAATCACCGCGCCCATGGGAATGGCGCCGTTGGTGACCTGCTTGGCCACACACATCAGATCCGGGGTTACGCCGAAGCTGTCGGCGCCGAACATCGCCCCCGTACGACCGAAGCCTGTGATCACTTCGTCGAACACCAGCAGGATGTTGTGCTGATCACAGATTTCCCGCAGACGCTTGAGATAACCCTGTGGCGGCACCAGTACGCCAGCCGAGCCAGCCATCGGCTCGACGAAGACCGCAGCGATATTGGAAGCATCGTGCAGTTCGATCAGCTTCAGCAGCTCATCGGCCAGGGCAATACCGCCCTGCTCCGGCATGCCACGGGAAAACGCGTTACTGGCCAGCAGAGTGTGCGGCAGGTGGTCCACATCCATCATTGCCTGGCCGAACAGTTTACGGTTGCCGTTGACCCCGCCCAGACTGGTGCCGGCGATGTTCACACCGTGATAGCCACGGGCACGGCCAATCATCTTGGTCTTGGTCGACTGGCCTTTCAGGCGCCAGTAGGCACGCACCATCTTCACTGCGGTATCAGCGCACTCGGAACCGGAGTCGGTGAAGAACACATGGTTCAGGTTGCCCGGAGTCAGGTCGGTGATTTTTTCCGCCAGTTGAAACGACAGCGGGTGACCGTATTGGAAGCCTGGGGAGTAATCCAGGGTGCCCAGTTGCTTGGATACCGCTTCCTGGATCTCTTTGCGCGAGTGACCGGCGCCGCAGGTCCACAGACCGGACAGCGAGTCATAGACCTTGCGGCCCTTGTCATCCACCAGCCAGCTGCCTTCGGCGCCGACGATCAGGCGCGGGTCGCGTTGGAAGTTGCGATTGGCGGTGTAGGGCATCCAGTGAGCGTCAAGCTTGAGCTGACTGGCCAAAGATGGAGTCGCGGTTTCCGGCATGTTCATGAGCAAAACCTCGCAAGGCAATGAAGCGGCGTAGGAATAAAAGCGTTGTTGCGACTAAGTTGCCACGGCTATAAAGTCGGTGAAATCCAACTTTAATAACCTTCAGTCTGGCATCCACTAAACTATGAGCAGCCGTCGCGCCGACCCGCTGGCGCAAGTCAGCGACTTTGATATCCGCCTGCTGCGGATCTTTCGCAGTGTTGTGGAATGCGGTGGTTTCTCCGCCGCAGAGACCGTGCTCGGCATTGGCCGCTCGGCCATCAGCCAACAGATGAGTGATCTGGAGCAACGGGTCGGCCTGCGCCTGTGCCAACGCGGACGCGCCGGCTTTTCCCTCACCGAAGAAGGCCGCGAGGTCTATCAGTCGAGCCTGCAACTGCTCAGCGCCCTGGAGAGTTTCCGCACCGAGGTCAACGGCCTGCACCGCCACCTGCGGGGCGAGTTGATCATCGGCCTCACCGACAACCTGGTGACCCTGCCCCACATGCGCATCACCCACGCCCTGGCGCAATTGAAGGAGCGCGGCCCGGACGTGCAGATCCAGATCCGCATGATCGCCCCCAACGAAGTCGAGCAAGGGGTACTCGACGGTCGCCTGCACGTCGGCGTGGTGCCCCAGGCCAGCGCCCTGTCTGGATTGGAGTATCAGCCGCTGTATGACGAACGTTCGTTGCTGTACTGCGCAGTGGGCCATCCCCTGTTCTACGTGGACGACAAGCAACTGGACGATCAGCGTCTCAATGACCAGGACGCCATTGCCCCGACCTTCCGCCTGCCCGCGGAAATCCAGGCCCACTATCAAGCATTGAACTGCACCGCCAGCGCATCCGACCGCGAAGGCATGGCCTTCCTGATCCTCACCGGACGCTATATCGGCTACCTCCCTGACCACTACGCCACCCTCTGGGTGCAGCAAGGCCGGTTGCGCGCGCTCAAGCCCAAGTCGCGCTTCTATGACCTGAGCCTGGCATCGGTCACACGCAAGGGCCGGCGCCCCCACCTGGTGCTGGAAAGCTTCCTGGAGAGCCTGGCGGCGACCCGCTGAAAACCGGCAAAGCCCCGTACTCGCAAGGCCGCATCGACAACCAGAGAAAATGGCCTGAGCACCTGGACAGCTTTTTTGCAAAGACCTCGGCACCTAGCACCTTCAGCCCGAGCTCCACGCCCTTCAGCCAGATGCTTCCCGCTGCAGTGAACTGATCCACGGACTCAACGACCGCCGCAACCCTTGGCAGCCCTGCTGATGCGCCTGCTGCCGGACGGTAAAAGCCTGCCAAACGACATAAATCCGGCGCCGGAAAATCACTGCCTGAAGGCTCGCTGAAGCTTTTGTCGCGCCAAGGCTTGTCTGATCAACCTGGGTGCGCTATCAACGCACAGGTTGCACCCACAGACTTGCTCGGAAACCTCCATGACCTTTGAAGTCCCCGCCCACAGCACTCCTCACCCAGGCAAACCCGCCAGCCGCATTCGGCAGAAGAATGAAGAGGCCATCATCCAGGCCGCCGAGGACGAGTTCGCCCGTCACGGCTTCAAAGGCACCAGCATGAACACCATCGCGCAGAAGGCCGGCCTGCCCAAAGCCAACCTGCACTACTACTTCACCAACAAACTGGGGCTGTACATCGCGGTGCTGAGCAACATCCTCGAACTCTGGGACAGCACCTTCAACACCCTCACCGCCGAGGATGACCCGGCCGAGGCCCTGACCCGCTACATCCGCGCCAAGATGGAATTTTCCCGTCGCCAGCCACAGGCCTCGCGGATCTTCGCCATGGAAATCATCAGTGGCGGCGAGTGCCTGAGCGAATACTTCAGCCAGGACTACCGCGCCTGGTTCCAAGGCCGGGCCAATGTGTTCCAGGCCTGGATCGACGCCGGCAAGATGGACCCGGTTGACCCAGTGCACCTGATCTTCCTGCTTTGGGGCAGCACCCAGCACTACGCCGACTTCGCCACCCAGATCTGCCGCGTCACCGGCCGCAGCCGCCTGACCAAGCAGGATTTCGAAGAGGCCGGCACCAACCTGATCCGTATCATCCTCAAAGGCTGTGGCCTGACTCCCGCCCAGAAAGACTGACGCTCATGCCCTTTACCCTGGCCGGCCTTTGCGAGTACCGCGAAGAGATTCGCAAAAGCCGCTTCATCACCTTTGCCGCGCCCATCACCAGCGCGGTCGAGGCCCAAGCCTTCATCCAGCAATACAGTGACCTCAACGCCTCCCACAATTGCTGGGCGTGGAAGCTGGCTGATCAGTACCGCAGCAACGACGACGGCGAACCCGGCGGCACCGCCGGACGGCCAATCCTCGCGGCCATCGAGGCCCAGGATTGCGATCAGGTAGCCGTGCTGGTGATCCGCTGGTACGGCGGCATCCAGCTGGGCACTGGTGGCCTGGCCCGGGCCTACGGCGGCGGTGCCAACAAATGCCTGCAAGGCGCCGAGCGCATCGCCCTGGTCAACCGCGTACCGCTGCGCTGCGCCTGCAGTTTCAGCGAGCTGGCCCTGGTCAAGTTGCGGATCGCCGAACTGGGCGGGTTGCTGGTAGAGGAAGACTTCACCGCCAATGGCGTGGAGTTGCAACTGGCCCTGGGCGAAGAGCAGATCGATACCCTGCAACAGCAGTTGGCCGACCTCAGCCGCGGACGCATCCTCTTGCAGCGCTGAGCGCACCAACCCGGCCCGAGTACCTTGTGCATAACCCGGCAGAGCCTCCCGCAGTTGCCCACATCTGCTGTGCACCCGACTGTGGATAACCTGAGCACATAACGCTGTAACCCTTCTGTAACGTGGCTTTGCGGGCTTTGTTCATTTTTTGCCCAAAGTTCCTCCAATGGACTTTTTTGCAACGTAAAACAGTAAGTTAGAGTGGTTTATCGCGGTTGGAAGGCAAGGCTGCCGGGCTTATGCCCAAGTTCCAGGCTTGCACACAAATACTGTGGAGCAAGCTGTGGATAACCCGTGCAAGGCTGCTCCAGCCGCTGACTGCACAGGGCCTGCAGGCCACTGGTCATTTTTTGCTCAGTTTGCCGCGGACAAAAACAGAGCCCTTTCAAACACTTTGCCCCGAAGTGGTGCCCGGTTTCCGCCTCCTCCAACAGTTCAAGGGGCACTCCAGGGCGGCGCCTGAGCTTTCCTGACCTACTGGCCAGGAAATTGCTTTATCCACAGCAACAACTCCAATCCCCCGAGCCCGTCATGCCAAATTCCGCTGTGCCCATCGCACAAACTCCGCGCCTGCAACTGCGCCAGATCAGCAAGCGCTATCCCGGTTGCCTGGCCAACGACGCCATCGACCTGAGCATCGCTCCAGGTGAAATCCAGGCCCTGCTCGGCGAGAACGGCGCCGGCAAAAGCACCTTGATGAAGATCATCTACGGGGTGATCCAGGCCGACTCGGGGGAGTTGATCTGGCAAGGCCGGCGTCAGCTCATCAGCAGCCCGGCCCAGGCTCGCGGCCTGGGAATCGGCATGGTGTTCCAGCATTTCTCATTGTTCGAAACCCTCAGCGTCGCGCAAAACATTGCCCTGGCCATGGGCGCGGCGGCCGGCACGCCGGGCCAGCTGGAAGGCAAGATCCGCGAAGTGTCCCAGCGTTATGGCATGCCCCTGGAACCCCAGCGCCTGGTGCACAGCCTGTCCATCGGCGAGCGTCAACGAGTGGAGATCGTGCGCTGCCTGATGCAGGACATCCGCCTGTTGATCCTCGACGAACCCACCTCAGTGCTGACCCCGCAAGAGGCCGAAGAACTGTTCGTCACCCTGCGCCGGCTGGCGGCCGAGGGCTGCAGCATCCTGTTCATCAGCCACAAGCTCGCCGAAGTCCGCGCGCTGTGCCACAGCGCCACAGTACTGCGGGGCGGCCGGGTGGCCGGTCACTGTCGGCCGGCCGAATGCTCGAACCAGGAACTGGCGCGACTGATGGTGGGTGACACGGCGGCCCTGCTCGCCGACTACCCCAAGGTCAGCGGCGCTACCGAATTCCTGCACATCCGCGAGTTGAGCTGGCACAACCCCGATCCCTTCGGCTGCTCCCTCAAGGCCATCGACCTGAGCCTGCGCAGTGGCGAAATCGTCGGTATCGCCGGGGTCGCCGGCAATGGCCAGGACGAACTGCTGGCCCTGCTCAGCGGCGAGCAACGCCTGGCTCCCGGTGAGGCCCAACGCATCTGCCTGGCCGGCCAGGCCGTCGGCCATCTCTACCCCGATGCAAGACGCCGAAAGGGGCTGGCCTTCGTCCCCGCCGAACGCCTGGGGCAAGGTGCAGTGCCGGAACTGAGCCTGGAAGACAACGCGCTGCTCAGCGCCTTTCAACAAGGACTGGTCCGCAATGGCCTGATTCAAAGAGCCAAGGTCCGCGCCCTGGCCGAGACAATCATCCAGCGCTTCGGGGTCAAGACCGGTGATGCCCAGAGCCCGGCCCGCAGCCTGTCCGGCGGCAATCTGCAGAAATTCATCCTCGGCCGCGAGATCCTCCAGCAACCGCGCTTGCTGATCGCCGCGCACCCGACCTGGGGCGTCGACGTGGGTGCCGCTGCCACCATTCACCGGGCACTGATCGCCCTGCGCGATGCCGGCGCGGCGATCCTGGTGATCTCCGAAGACCTGGATGAACTGCTGCAGATCAGCGATCGCATTGCCGCCCTGTGCGGTGGTCGTCTCTCGACGCCCAAAGCCTGCGTCGACACCTCATTGGTCGAAGTCGGCGCCTGGATGGCCGGCCACTTCGAAGCCGTCCCCTACACCCCCGCCCCGGCGGTTTAACGGAGTCGTCCATGCTGCTTTCACTCGAACCTCGCGGCCGCCAGTCGCGCCTGATGCTCTGGTGTTCCCCTCTTCTGGCCGCGCTGCTGACCCTGAGCTGTGGTGCCCTGCTGTTCATGGCCCTGGGGCATGACCCGCTGCTGACCCTGCACACCCTGCTGATCGCCCCGGTCAGCGACCTGTACGGCGTCTCGGAACTGCTGGTCAAGGCGCTGCCGATCCTGCTCTGCGCCCTGGGCCTGGCAGTGGCCTACCGGGCCCGCATCTGGAACATCGGCGCTGAAGGCCAATTGCTGCTCGGGGCCCTGGCCGGCAGCGCCCTGGCGGTCAACCTCATCGAATTGCAAAGTCGCTGGGCGCTGGTACTGATCCTGCTCACCGGCACCCTGGCCGGCGCCGCCTGGGCCGGGCTCACGGCCTGGTTGCGCACGCGCTTCAACGCCAACGAAATCCTCACCAGCATCATGCTCAACTACATCGCCCTGAACCTGTTGCTGTATTGCGTACACGGCCCATTGAAGGACCCCGCCGGGTTCAACTTCCCCGAGTCGGCGATGTTCGGCGACGCCAGCCGCCTGCCACAGTTGATGGAAGACGGTCGGGTCCACGCCGGGGTGTATTTCGCCCTGCTGGCCCTGGTGGCAGTCTGGGTACTGCTGCAGAAAAGCTTCGTCGGTTTCCAGATCAAGGTCCTCGGGCTGGACCGGCGCGCCGCGGGTTTCGTCGGCTTTCGCCAGCAGCGCCTGATCTGGCTGGCGCTATTGATCAGCGGCGCCCTGGCTGGGTTGGCCGGGGTCTGTGAAGTCACCGGGCCCATCGGCCAACTGGTGCCGCAGGTCTCCCCCGGCTACGGCTATGCGGCGATCACCGTGGCCTTTCTCGGGCGCCTGAACCCCATTGGCATCCTGTTCTCCAGCCTGCTCATGGCCCTGCTGTACATCGGTGGCGAAAGCGCGCAGATGAGCCTCAACCTGCCCCAGGCCATTACCCAGTTGTTCCAGGGCATGATGCTGTTCTTCCTCCTGGCCTGTGACGTACTGATTCTCTATCGGCCGCGCCTGAACCTGCGCTGGGCACGCCGCGACACGCCCCTCAGCGCAACCGCCGGAGCCCTGTAATGGATATCGATCTGCTGAGCAATATTCTCTACGCCATGGTGCGCTGCGGCACGCCCTTGCTGCTGGTGGCCCTGGGGGAACTGATCTGTGAAAAGAGCGGCGTCCTCAACCTCGGCCAGGAAGGCATGATGCTGTTCGGCGCGGTGATAGGTTTTATCGTCGCCCTCAACAGCGGCCATTTGTGGCTTGGCGTGCTGCTGGCAATGGCGGCGGGAATGCTGCTCTCGGCGCTGTTTGCCCTGGTGGCCCTGGCGTTCAATGCCAATCAGGTGGCTACCGGGCTGGCGTTGACTATCTTCGGGGTCGGCTTGTCGAGCTTTGTCGGCGCGGCCTGGGTCGGCAAGCCACTGGCCGGGTTCGAACCGCTGGCACTGCCATTGCTCAGCGACATCCCGCTGATCGGCCGCATGCTGTTTGCCCAGGATCTGCTGGTGTACTTGTCCTTCGCGCTGTTCGCCCTGGTGGCCTGGGTGCTCCTCAAGAGCCGGGTTGGCCTGATCATCCAGGCCGTCGGCGAAAACCCCGACGCCGCCAGCGCCATGGGCCTGCCGGTGCTGCGGGTGCGCACGCTCGCGGTGCTGTTCGGCGGTGCCATGGCCGGGTTGGCCGGGGCCTACCTGTCCCTGGCCTACACCCCGATGTGGGCCGAGAACATGAGCGCCGGCCGCGGCTGGATTGCCCTAGCCCTGGTGGTGTTCGCCAGTTGGCGCGTGTGGCGACTGTTGCTCGGCGCCTACCTGTTCGGCCTGGCGAGCATCCTGCATCTGGTGGCCCAGGGCCTGGGGCTGGCGATACCCTCCAACCTGCTGGCGATGCTGCCCTATGCCGCCACCATCCTGGTGCTGGTGCTGCTATCGCGCGACGCCTTGCGCACCCGTTTGTACGCACCGGTATCCCTGGGGCAGCCTTGGCAGGCGGGGCATTAAATGACCGGCGCACGCCCGGCTGGAGCCAGCTTGCCTACGTCGCCTTTGACCGGCAGCAACTGCGCCACGCACCAGGCCAGTTCGAAAACCAGGAACACCGCGATCAATGCGGTGGCGCCGTGCATCAGGGCGTACCCCTGCCAAGTGGCAAACAGGAGGCGCCCCACCGCGTCATAACGGCCAAACGCCTGCTGCGGATCACGAATCCGCAGCACCGACCATACGCAGACAATCGACCCCATGAGGTTGGCCATCAGCAGGTGCATCGGCTCGAACGGAGGCAGGCTACCGGGCAGATTGAAGGCCTGGGCCGCGCCCTGCAGCAACTCGTGCAAGGCCATGAAACTCCAGGGGGTGACAAAGGCCAGCGTCACCAGCAAGTCGTACCAGCCGCTGGCGCGGACCAATTTTCGGTAGTGTTCGGTCGTCCACATAGGAAGTGCTCCATCAACTCAAGGAGCGCGCAGGCTAAAGCCTGGAGTATGCTCCAGGGTCAAGCCCTTTCGAGCCCCATGCAAGTGCATCGGAGAACTGGGCCAGTTGCGCCACGAGCTGCAACTGCGGCTGGGACAAGCCTGTCCATTGAATCCGTGATCCTCATTTATCAAGGAACCTCATCATGTCCACGGCAAAAACCGCACTGATCATCGGCGCCTCCCGGGGCCTGGGCCTCGGCCTGGTACAACGCCTGCTGGAAGACGGCTGGCAAGTCACCGCCACCGTGCGCAACCCGCACAAGGCCGAAGCCCTGCAGGCACTGGGCAAGGTGCAGATCGAACAACTGGACATGGACGATCAGCAAGCGGTGATCGCCCTGAGCCAGAAACTCAAGGACCAGGTGTTCGACCTGCTGTTCGTCAATGCCGGGGTCAAGGGCCCGGACAACCAACTGCCGGGCCACGCGACCCTGGCCGAAGTCGGCCAGCTGTTCTTCACCAACGCGGTGGCGCCGATCAACCTGGCCCAGCGCTTTGTCGGGCAGATCCGCAAGGACAGCGGCGTGCTGGCGTTCATGAGTTCGGTGCTGGGCAGCGTGACCATGCCGGACGCTCCGGAGCTGGCGCTGTACAAGGCCAGCAAGGCGGCGCTGAACTCCATGACCAACAGCTTCGTCACCCAGCTGCAACAGAAGCTGACCGTGCTCTCGCTGCACCCGGGCTGGGTAAAGACCGACATGGGCGGTGAAGGCGCCGACATCGACGTGCAAACCAGCACCCGTGGGCTGATCGCCCAGATCAACGCCTACACCGGCAAGGGCGGCCATCACTTCGTCAACTACAAGGGCGAAACCATCCCCTGGTAAGCCCGCAATCTCTGTAACCGATGCCCCTGGCAGCGCTTGCACAGCGCTGCCAAGGCTCTGCAACGGGGGGCAAACCGCAAGTTTTGTCCCCCGGCACATCTTTCGCTAGACTGCGCACCTCGCCCCTTGCGGCGACCCTGGATCAGCAGACAGGGCAACACTGAGCTGGCTAACCTGAACCCACTTTCAGAGGAGCCGGCCACCATGCCTGCGACCCGTACCTGGTTAAAAAATCCCCTGGCCATCTTCACCGGCAATGCCCTCGACGCCCGTGGCGGCCTGGTCGTGCAAGACGGTCTGATCGTTGAAGTCCTGGGCCTGGGCCAACAGCCTGCGAGCCCTTGCCAACAGGTCTTCGATGCCCGCGAGCACGTGTTGCTGCCGGGCCTGATCAACACCCACCATCACTTCTACCAAACCCTGACCCGAGCCTGGGCGCCGGTGGTCAACCAGCCGCTGTTCCCCTGGCTCAAGACCCTGTATCCGGTCTGGGCCCGGCTGACCCCGGAAAAACTCGCCCTGGCCACCAAAGTGGCGCTGGCCGAGCTGCTGCTCTCCGGTTGCACCACCGCCGCCGACCATCACTACCTGTTTCCCGACGGCCTGGAAAACGCCATCGACGTGCAAGTCGAAAGCGTGCGTGAACTGGGCATGCGCGCCATGCTCACCCGCGGTTCCATGAGCCTGGGCGAAAAGGACGGCGGCCTGCCACCGCAACAGACCGTGCAGGAAGGCCAGGTGATTCTCGACGACAGTCAGCGCCTGATTCGCCAATACCACGAGCGTGGCGACGGCGCGCAGATCCAGATCGCCCTGGCGCCGTGCTCGCCGTTCTCGGTGACCCCGGAAATCATGTCGGCCAGCGCCGAACTGGCCAACGGACTCGATGTGCGCCTGCACACTCACCTCGCCGAAACCCTCGACGAAGAAGACTTCTGCCTGCAGCGCTTCGGCCTGCGCACCGTGGATTACCTGGACAGCGTCGGCTGGCTCGGTCCGCGTACCTGGCTGGCCCACGGCATCCACTTCAACCCGGATGAAATCGCCCGCCTGGGCGCTGCCGGCACCGGCATCTGCCATTGCCCGAGTTCGAACATGCGCCTGGCCTCCGGCATCTGCCCCAGTATCGAACTGACCGACGCCGGCGCGCCCCTGGGCTTGGGCGTGGACGGTTCGGCGTCCAACGATGCGTCGAACATGATTCTCGAAGCGCGGCAGGCGCTGTACATCCAGCGCCTGCGCTACGGCGCCGAGAAGATCACCCCGGAGCGCGTATTGGGCTGGGCGACCCGGGGTTCGGCGAGTCTGCTGGGCCGCACCGACATCGGCGAATTGGCGGTGGGCAAGCAGGCGGACCTGGCGTTGTTCAAGCTCGATGAGCTGCGTTTCTCGGGCAGCCATGATCCGGTTTCGGCGCTGCTGTTGTGCGGCGCGGATCGAGCGGACCGGGTCATGATTGGTGGCCAGTGGCGGGTAATTGATGGCCAGGTCGAAGGGCTGGACCTGAAAAACCTGATCGCCGATCACAGCCAGGCGGCCCGGCAACTGATCGCCGGTAGCTGATCGTTGAGTCCAACGGCGAGGGACCCGATCCCTCGCCTGCGCCTTAAGCGGAATCGGATTGAGGAAACATGTTAGTTTCCGCCCTCGAACGAACCGCTATAGGGACATTACGTGAAACAAAAGTACGGACTGGCGCTCTGCGTCGCGCTGCTGATTTCAGGCTGCGAGAAACAGGAGGTTGCTGGCCCGCCCAGCAAAGCGCTGTCAGCTGAAAAAGTGGCAGAAATTGCTTCGACCATCAGCCGCAAATACCCAGATCTGTCCCCACAAAACCGCGAGGCCGTACTCAACACAGTGATCCGCTCGCTGGACAACATGGTGTTGATTGAAGGGGGCGAATTCCAGATGGGCGATTTCGGTTGGCCCCATGGCTTCGACCCACTTGCCTTGTGCCAATGGCCCTGCGGCGTGGACCCGGCAAAAATGGAGCGGATCAGTCTCGACGTCGATGACGATTTCGTTCACCCGGTCAAATTGAGCAGCTATTACCTGTCCTCGCTGCAAACCACCCTGGGCGATTTTGATCTGTTCTTCCTGGCCCAAGGCAAGCCGCCATTCGACGCTGAACTTCGTAAACGCGAAGACATGAAGCACCTCTACCTTGAAAACCTGCCCGCCCCGGCCTCTCGATCATGGCAAGAGGCCAAGGATTACTGTGGCTGGCTGGCAGACCTCAGCGGCTATCGCGTCGATCTGCCGACCGAGGCGCAATGGGAATATGCGGCGCGCAACCGCGGCCAGCCGGTGATGTTCGCCACCGACAACGGCAATCTGGATTACGGCCGCAACTTCCCGGCCCCTGACGACAACGAAACCTTCGCCGTGGACAGGTTTGTGCCCAATCCGCTGGGCCTCTACAACCTCACCGGCAACGCCAGTGAATGGGTCAACGATTGGTACGATAAACACTACTATCGCGAGTCTCCCGTGGAGAACCCGCAAGGGCCTGAAACAGGCATCTATCGGGCGCAACGCGGCGCCAACAACAAGTTTGCCAACGACCCGACCTTTTCTCCTTCGGCCAGCACCGTGCGCCGTTGGCGTTGGGGGGCACTGGCGGCCTGGAATGCCCCCGGTGTCAGCTTTCGCTGCGCCATCCAGTCAGCCCAGCCGCTTTAAAGGCCCAGCAGCGACAGCATGATGAAGGTGGCAAACAGCACGAAGTGAGTCATGCCTTCTATGGCATTGGTTTCACCGTCGTTGAGGTTGATCGCGCTGACGATCAGGGTGATGAACACCATCACCGTTTGCACAGGAGTCATGGCCATCTGGAACGGCTGGCCGGTGTACAGGGCCATGGCCTCCATCACCGGCACCGTGAGGATCACCGTCGACAGGGAGGCGCCCAGGGCCACGTTGACCACCGACTGCATGCGGTTGGCCAGGGCCGCGCGCAGGGCGGTGAGAATCTCCGGCGCGGCAGAAATCGCCGCCACCAGGATCGCCGTGATCACCGGCGGCGCGCCCGTGCCTTCCAGGCCCAGGTCCAGGGTCTTGGACATCACCTCGGCCAGGGCGCCGATCACCACCACGCCGAACACCAGGATGCCGATGCTCCAGGCCAGGTTGACGGCATGGGGCTGTTCCTGGGCCTCTTTAGCACGGCGCTTTTCCGGGTAGCTATAGCTGAAGAAGTAACTGTGCGGCCCGACCTGCATGCGCAGGAACAGGGTATAGAGCACCACCATCGCGCCAATGGTGAAGGCCGAATACACCTTCCAGTCGGCCTCGGGGATGAACTCCGGCACCACCATCGACACGCCCATGGCGGTGAGGATCATCACGCTGTAGGTGCGCGCCGAATCGTCGTTATAAGGCTGCTCGCCGTGCTTGATGCCGCCCATCAGCGCGGCCAGGCCGAGGATGCCGTTGATGTCCAGCATCACCGCCGAATAGATGGTGTCGCGCACCAGGGTCGGCGAGGCTTCGTTGCTCATCATGATGGCCAGGATCACCACCTCCACCAGCACCGCGGCCAGGGTCAGGATCATGGTGCCGTAGGGGTCGCCGACCTTTTCCGCCAGCCGTTCGGCGTGGTGGGCAACACGCATCGAGGCGATGACGATAAAGCCGATCAGCACCAGCCCGGCCATCAGGGCAATGCCTTGGCCGCTATTGAGCAACAGGTGTTCCAGGGGATAGGCGGCCACGGCCGCCAGCAGCGCAAGCAGCAAAAACTGTTCTTGCTTGAGGGAAGTGAACATTGCAGTCCTTTGACGGAAATAAAAACGAGTACAGGAGATGAGTAAAAGACTGCTTCGGGTCACTAACGTTTCGTTACATGTTAGTGCACCAGCCTCAGGCACCGCGCACCGGGTTGGATCTTGAAAGCCCTTCGCCGGCAAGCCGGCTCCTAGATTCCAGCCCCGTAGGAGCTGGCTTGCCAGCGAAAAGCGCGCCCCAAAGCCCCCGTAGAAACCGCCTCGCCGGCGCAACCGCCATCTTTGTTGTCCTGTTGGTCAGCTATTTGCATTGGCCTGCAGCGTTTGCCGCCCGCCCCCCTCACAACAAGATGGAGCTTCCATTCATGCATACACGCCCGTTGCACAAGCTGCTCTGCGCCCTGGCCGCCGCCGTCGGCCTGAGTGCCAGCCTCACCGCCAGCGCCGCCGACCCGCTGAAGGTCGGCTTCGTCTACATCGGCCCCATCGGCGACCACGGCTGGACCTATCAGCATGAGCAGGGACGCAAGGCCCTGGCGGAAAAGTTCGGCGAGCAGATCAAGACCAACTACGTCGAGAACGTGGCCGAAGGCGCCGATGCCGAGCGGGTGATCCGCAACATGGCCAAGGACAACTACGACCTGATCTTCACCACCTCCTTCGGCTACATGAACCCCACCCTGAAAGTCGCCAAGCAGTTCCCCAAGGTGACCTTCGAACACGCCACCGGCTACAAGCAGGACAAGAACCTCGGCACCTACCTGGCACGCACCTACGAGGGACGTTACGTCGGCGGCTTCCTCGCAGCGAAAATGACCAAGAGCAAGAAGATCGGCTACGTCGCCTCCTTCCCGATCCCGGAAGTGATCCGCGACATCAACGCCATCCAGCTGGCCCTGAACAAGTACAACCCGGGCACCGAGATCAAGGTGGTGTGGGTCAACTCCTGGTTCGATCCGGGCAAGGAAGCCGACGCCGCCAACGCCCTGATCGACCAGGGCGCCGACGTGATCTTCCAGCACACCGACAGCCCGGCGCCGATCCAGGCCGCAGAACGCCGTGGCGTGTATGCGGTGGGCTACGCCTCGGACATGGCCCACTTCGGCCCCAAGGCGGTGCTGACCTCCATCGTCAACAACTGGGCCCCGCACTACATCCAGGCCACCCAAGGGGTGCTGGACCACAGCTGGACATCCCAGGACTACTGGGGCGGCCTGAAAGAGGGTACGGTTGAGCTGCCCCTCAGCGACCTGCTGCCGGCCCCGGTGAAAACCGAGGCCGAGCAGATCATCGCCAGCATCAAGAGTGGCCAGTTCCACCCGTTCACCGGCCCGATCAAGGACCAGGCCGGGGTCGAGAAAATCGCCGCGGGGGTCAGCGCCAGCAATGCCGAACTGGCCTCGATGAACTACTACGTCGAAGGCCTGAAGGCAGACATCCCCAAATAAGCTGGTCGTCGCTGCCGGAGCACCCGCCAGCGACGACGGACCGCCAACAGGATGGGAGCCTTTTCATGCATCAACTGCCGATCATCGATATCAGCCCGCTGTATCAGGAGGCCCAGCCAGGCTGGGACAGTGTCGCCAGACAGATCGACCGCGCCTGTCGCGAATGGGGCTTCTTCTATATCAAGGGCCACCCGATCAGTGCACAACGCATCGAGCAATTGCTGGCCATGGCCAAGCACTTCTTCGCCCTGCCCAGCGCCGAGAAACTCAAGATCGACATCACCCAGAGCCGCCACCATCGCGGCTACGGCGCCATCGCCACCGAGCAACTGGACCCGAGCAAGCCCAGCGACCTCAAGGAAACCTTCGACATGGGCCTGCACCTGCCGGATGACCATCCCGAGGTCGTGGCGGACAAGCCCCTGCGCGGCCCCAACCGCCACCCGGACCTGCCCGGCTGGAAAGACCTGATGGAGCAGCACTACCAGGACATGCAGGCCCTGGCCCAGACCCTGCTGCGGGCCATGACCCTGGCCCTGGGCATCGAGCGCGACTTCTTCGACCGCCGCTTCCAGGACCCGGTCAGCGTGCTGCGGCTGATCCACTACCCGCCGCGACACACCGCCAGCAGCACCGAGCAGCAAGGCGCGGGAGCCCATACCGACTATGGCTGCATCACCCTGCTCTACCAGGACTCCGCCGGTGGCTTGCAAGTGCGCAACGTCCAGGGGCAGTGGATCGATGCGCCGCCCATCGAAGGCAGCTTCGTGGTCAACCTCGGCGACATGATGGCGCGCTGGAGCAACGACCGTTACCTGTCGACCCCGCACCGGGTCATCAGCCCGCTGGGGGTGGACCGCTACTCGATGCCGTTCTTCGCCGAACCGCACCCGGACACCCGCATCGAATGCCTGCCCGGCTGCCAGGACGCGGAGCATCCGGCCAAGTACCCGGTGACCACCTGCGCCGAATTCCTGCTCTCGCGCTTTGCCGATACCTACGCCTATCGCCGGGAGCTGGAGCAGGCCTGATCGCCCATTCGGTCAGGTTTTACCGAACAATGGCGCCGCCAGATGTAGAATGGCGGCTTTTCGGGCCCGGTGAAAACCTGGCGATAGCCGCAACCGCCGCCAGTTCCCCAGAGAAGGGCACGGCCCCGGCAGCGCATCACTCTCGCAGCGCCCGCCTGCACCTGATGAGACAACACCATGTATGACTGGCTGAACGCCTTGCCCAAGGCCGAGTTGCACCTGCACCTGGAAGGTTCCCTGGAACCGGAACTGCTGTTCGCCCTGGCCGAACGCAACAAGATCGCCCTGCCCTGGAGCGACGTCGAAACCCTGCGCAAGGCCTACGCCTTCAACAACCTGCAGGAGTTCCTCGACCTGTATTACCAGGGCGCCGATGTGCTGCGCACCTCCCAGGATTTCTACGACCTGACCTGGGCCTACCTGCTGCGCTGCAAAGAGCAGAACGTGATTCACACCGAGCCGTTCTTCGATCCGCAGACCCACACCGACCGCGGTATCCCGTTCGAAGTGGTGCTCAACGGCATCGCCGCCGCCCTCAAGGACGGCGAGCAGCAACTGGGCATCACCAGCGGCCTGATCCTCAGCTTCCTGCGCCACTTGAGCGAAGAAGAAGCACAGAAAACCCTCGACCAGGCGCTGCCGTTCCGCGATGCCTTCGTTGCCGTGGGCCTGGACAGTTCGGAAATGGGTCACCCGCCAAGCAAGTTCCAGCGGGTCTTCGACCGCGCCCGCAGCGAAGGCTTCCTGACCGTCGCCCACGCCGGCGAGGAAGGCCCGCCCGAGTACATCTGGGAAGCCCTGGACCTGTTGAAGATCCAGCGCATCGACCACGGCGTGCGCGCTTTCGAGGACGAGCGACTGATGCAGCGCATCATCGACGAACAGATCCCGCTGACCGTGTGCCCGCTGTCCAACACCAAGCTCTGCGTGTTCGACCACATGTCCCAGCACAACATCCTGCAAATGCTCGAGCGCGGGGTGAAGGTCACGGTCAACTCCGATGACCCGGCCTACTTCGGCGGCTACGTCACCGAGAACTTCCACGCCTTGTACACCGACCTGGGCATGACCCAGGACCAGGCCCGGCGCCTGGCGCAGAACAGCCTGGATGCGCGGCTGGTCAAGCCGTAACGGTCTTTGCCAGCCAGCCGGCTCCTACAGGTTCGTGTAGGAGCCGGCTGGCCGGCGAAACTCAAGCGCCCGCCTCGCTCAACGCCTCCAGCGTCTTGCCCCGGGTCTCCATCCCGAACCGCCAGACCACTCCCGCCGCCACCACAAAGCACGCCGCCCCCAGGGCAAACACCCCGCCCTGCCCGGTGATGGGAAACACCAGCCCGGTCACCAAAGGCCCCAGCAGCGAACCGATCCGGCCAACGGCCGAAGCGAAGCCCGAACCCGTGGCCCGGGCAGACGTCGGGTACAGCTCCGGCGTGTAGGTGTAGAGCACCGCCCACATGCCGAACAGGAAGAACTGCATCAGCAGCCCGGTGCCGATCAACAGGCTGACGTTGCCGCCAAACACCGCGCTCTGGCCGTAGAAGAAGGCCATGATCCCGCCGCCGAGCAAGGTGACGATGCACACCGGCTTGCGCCCCCAGCGCTCCACCAGCCAGGCGGCCATGAGGAACCCGGGAATCCCGCCCAGGGAAATCAGCACCGTGTAGTACACCGACTGGGTCACGGCAAAACCGGACTGTTGCAGCAAGGCGCTGAGCCAGGACGTCAGCCCGTAGAACCCCAGCAATGCGAAGAACCACAGGCTCCAGATCATCATCGTGCGTTGCCGATACAGGGGCGACCAGATCTGTTTCAGCGCAGAAAAAAAGTGCCCCGGCGCCTGCTCGACTCGCGGCAGGCGCACCGGTTCCGGCAACGGGGCGCCACCCAGGGCAGCCCGCACCTTGTCCTCGATGCCCAGCAGCACCCGGTCGGCCTCGGCATGGCGCCCAGCCTGCTCCAGCCAGCGCGGCGACTCGGGAATGAAGAAGCGGATCACCAGCACGAACACTGCCGGAATCGCCAGCACCAGGAAGATGTCGCGCCAGCCGATCAGCGGCAGGAGGAAGTACGACAGCGCACCGGCCGCCACAAAACCCAAGGGCCAGAAGCCGTCCATCAAGGCGATGTAGCGCCCGCGTCGTTGCGCCGGAATCATCTCCGAGAGCATCGATTGGGCGATGGGAAACTCCATGCCCATGCCGATGCCCAGGAGCACCCGGAACAGGGTCAGGCTGTCCACGCTCTGGGCGGTGGAACACAGGTAACTGGCCACGCCCCAGAGCACGATGCTCCATTGGAACACCGGCTTGCGCCCGAAGCGGTCGGCGAGCATGCCCGACAGCGAGGCGCCGAGCACCATGCCGAAGAAGCTGGAGCTGGCCAGCAGGCCGGCCTGGGCCGAGCTCAGGCCGAACTCGGTTTTGATCGACCCCAGCAGGAAGGTCATCATCGCCAAATCCATGGAGTCGAAGAAAAACGCCAGGGCAATGATGATGAAGATCACCCGGTGATAACCGCTGATAGGTAAGCGCTCCAGGCGCTCTGCGGCGCTGTATCCCTGTATGCCCATGCCCTGTTCCCCCGATTGAATGCACGACCCGTCGAGTGTGCGGGATCGAAGCGGGGGGTGATGGCTGAGGGCGACCTGTTCGCGTCCGGCAGCGACGCCGAGGACGCGGCACCTGGGTTCGCCGGCACCCCGGCTCTTACGGGCGGCGGGCGCTGATCTGGGCGCAGCGCTCCTGGAGCATGTCCCGCAACAGCTTGACCGGTTTGCTCAAGTGCGCGCGATGGGTGCACAGCAGGTTCAGCGACGCGCCTTCGCAACGCAACTCCGGCAACAGCACTTGCAAGCGGCCGGCCAGCACGTCGGCGGCCACATCCAGCCAGGACTTGTAGGCAATCCCTTCGCCGGCCACCGCCCAGCGCCGCACTACATCGGCATCGTCACTCAGGCGGTCGCCGCTGACGGTCAGGCTCACCTCGCGCTTGCCGTCATAAAAACTCCAAAGGTCGTGGGCCCGGCTGTCGAGCATGTACAGCAGGCAGTTGTGCTGGGCCAGTTGCTCCAGCTGGCGCGGCTCGCCGTGCCGGGCCAGGTAGCTGGGGGCCGCACACAGGACCCGGAGATTGTCCGGGGCTATCGGCAGCGCCACCAGGCTGGAGTCTTCCGGCTCGCCGTAGCGCAGGGCAATGTCCACCGGCTGGCGGAACAGATCGGCAATCCGGTCCCCCAGCAGCAGGCGCACGCTGAGCTTGGGATGCTCGCGCTGGAACTCGTCGAGCCAGGGCAGCAGCAGGTTGCGACCAAAGTCAGAGGGCGCGGAAAGCTGCAACACGCCGCTGACCTGATCCTGTCCACTAGCCAGCAAGCGCCGCCCTTCATCCAGGTTGCTCAAGGCGGCGCGAGCGTATTCAAGAAAGCCCTCGCCCTCGGCCGTCAGACGCAGGCTGCGGGTGGAACGGGCCAGCAAACGCGCCCCCAAGTGTTCTTCGATGCGCTTGAGGGCGGCGCTGGCCACCGCCGGCGACAGGTCCATGACCCGGGCCGCCGCCGACAGGCTGCCCAGGTCCGCGGCCCGCACGAACAGTTGCAGGTCATCGAATCGCAGCATGGATCTACCCCTGGATTATCAAAGAAATATTGAAAGAGACTGCTCTTTTAGCCGGTTTTATCTTCGGGAGAAATAGCCAATTATCTGCCCATCACCTGACAGCCCAAAGGTAAACACCATGTCCCAAGCCTTTACCGCCATCGCGACCCTGATCGCCAAGCCTGACCAGCACAACGTCCTCAAGCACGAACTCAGTGCCCTGGTACACCCCAGCCGTGCCGAGACCGGCTGCCAGTACTACCAATTGCATCAGGACGCCGAACAGCCGGGCACCTTCTACGTTCTGGAACGCTGGGACGATGAGGCCGCCCTGGAGTTTCACAACAACACCCCGCACTTCCAGCATTTCCTCGACCAGACCCGCGAGGCGATCGAGCACTTCGAACTCAAGCGCCTGCAACTGATCGTCTGACCCTCACTCTGCACTCAACAGGAATTCACCATGAAAGCCATCGCCTACTACGCATCCCTACCAATCGACGACCCCAAGTCCCTGCAAGACATCGAACTGCCCGAGCCGGTCGCCGGCCCTCGCGACCTGCTGGTGGAGGTCAAGGCCATCTCGGTCAACCCGGTGGACACCAAGGTCCGCCAGAACGTCCAGCCCGAAGGCGGCGCCGCCAAGGTGCTGGGCTGGGACGTGGCCGGCGTGGTCAAGGCCGTGGGCAGCGAGGTCAGCCTGTTCAAGGTTGGCGACCGGGTGTTCTACGCCGGCTCCATCGCCCGGGCCGGAGGCAACAGCGAGCTGCACACCGTGGATGAACGGATCGTCGGCCATATGCCCAAGAGCCTGGGTTTTGCCGAAGCCGCGGCCCTGCCGCTGACCGCGATCACGGCCTGGGAACTGCTGTTCGAACGCCTGCAAATCAGCCAGGACCGCAGCGACCAGGGCCAGAGCCTGCTGATTGTCGGCGCCGCCGGCGGGGTCGGTTCGATCCTCACCCAACTGGCCCGGCAACTGACCGGCCTCAAGGTGATCGGCAGCGCCTCCCGGGAGCAGACCCAAGCCTGGGTCCGCGAGCTGGGCGCGCACGGCGTGGTGGATCACCGTCAGCCACTGAGCGCCGAGCTCAAGCGCATCGGCATCAATCAGGTGACCCACGTCGCCAGCCTGACCCAGACCGACACCCACCTTGATGAGTTGGTGGAAGCCCTGGTGCCCCAGGGCAAACTGGCCCTGATCGACGATCCGAAAAGCCTCGACGTGACCAAGCTCAAGCGCAAGAGCCTGTCCCTGCACTGGGAGTTCATGTACACCCGCTCGCTGTTCGAGACCACCGACATGCAGGAACAGCACGTGCTGCTCAACAAGGTCGCCGAGCTGATCGACGCCGGCACCTTGAAGACCACAGTGGGCGAGCATTTCGGCCAGATCAACGCGGCCAACCTGCGCCGCGCCCACGCCTTGCTGGAGAGCGGCACGGCCAAGGGCAAGATCGTCCTGGAAGGTTTCTAAGGGCTGAACGCACGGCGGCCATCGCGCACAAAAGCCCGATGGCCGCCGTCAGTCCGAGAGTTGATTTCGGTCATATTTGTGACCGTATTCGGGTCTACACTGGCAGCCCTTGCATCGCACTCTTTTACCGTTAGGAGGTCAGCAATGAAGATCCTGATAAAAGAATTGGCAAACCCTCAAGGCTCCCAATGGCAGGTCCGTCTCGACCAGCACGCGGTGACTTTCCGCAGTGAAGCCGAGGCCCGGGCTTTCACCCAGACCCTGCAAGCACGCCTGCAAGCCCCCCACCCGATTCCCCAGAGTCAGCGCGCCGTCGGCTGACTCAGAGCTCAGCGGCTTTCAAGGCCCGGGCATTCTGCAAACGCCGGGTCATGACCGCCATGCTCACCGCCAGAACACCACACAGGCTGATGACCATGGCCATCGGCATGGCGCTGCCATCGTGCAACACACCCACCAGATAGGCAGCGCCCGCAGCGACGCTGAACTGCAGGCAACCGAGCATGGCCGAGGCGCTGCCGGCCCGCGCGCCCTGGCCGTTCATGGCGCAGGCCGCCGCGTTGGGAATGATGCAGCCCAGGCTGGCGATGCACACGAACAAGGGCAGCAACAGCGGCCAGAGCTCACTCGTATGCAGGGCGCTGACTGCCAGCAAGGTCAACCCGGCCGCCAGGTAGATCCACACGGTACGGGCCAGCAGGAAAGCCGGACCGCGCTTGGCCAACAGCCGCGCATTGATCTGCGCCACCAGGATGAAACCGCCGGCATTGATCCCGAAGAACCAGCCGAAATGCTCCGCCGGCACGCCGTAGAGCTTGATAAAGACAAAGGGCGAGCCGGCGATATAGGAAAACATCCCGGCGATGGCGATGCCGCCGGTCAGGGCGTGACCGAGAAAGACCCGGTCCGCCAGCAACAGGCCGTACTGGCGCAACGCGCCGGACAACGGCAGGCGCGGGCGCGTGGCCGGCATGCTTTCCGGCAGGCCCAGGGCCACCGCCAATCCAGACAGGGCGCTGAACACCGTGAGCATGATGAAGATCGATTGCCAACCGTAGAGATTGACCAGCAGGCCGCCGAGCATCGGCGCCAGGATCGGCGCCAGGCCCATCACCAGCATCAACTGGGAGAACACCTTGGCCGAACCCACGGCATCGCACTTGTCGCTGACCACCGCGCGGGATATCACCATCCCGGCGCAACCGCCCAGGGCCTGGACGAAACGCGCGCCAATCAGCCACTCCAGGTTGGGCGCATAGGCGCAGGCCAGTGAGGCCAGGGTGAACAGCCCCACTCCCACCAGCAACGGCAGGCGCCGACCAAAACGGTCGGCCACAGGACCATAGGCCAGCTGCCCAATGGACAATCCAAGGAAATAGGCGGCCAGGGTCAGTTGGACGTGCTTTTCATCGGTGCCGAAAGCCAGGGCCATCGAGGGAAAGGCCGGCAGATAAAAGTCGATGGCCAAAGGGCCAAAAGCGCTCAAGGCGCCGAGAATCAGGATTGTGCGCAGGTTCATGGCATCCAAGCGAGCGTTGGTCAGCGGTCGCACAGTCTAGCTGCGCTTGGACGCCTTGAACATTCCGATAGGTCGCTAACGATTAAAAAGACTCAAGCAACCTGGACGGCGTAGCCTTCCTCGCTGATCAGATTGATCACCTCTTCGCTGGACAGGCGACTCTCGACCCCCACTTCCTTGGCCGCCAGATCCACCCGCACGGTGGCCGCCGGGTCCTTGCTCTGCAGCGCCTGAGTGATGGCCCGCACGCAGTGGCCGCAGGACATGCCTTGAACATTGAATACTTGCATCGCGCTTCTCCTGTATTGGGATGCACGCAGTCTTGTCCTTGCCACCGTGGCAAGGTCAAGTTCCGGATTGAACTGCCGGGCTGGAAATCGGCGCCGCGCTCCGCCAAGCTGCACGTCTTATGACATCACAGCAGGAGATTCAGCCATGCGCTGGTCAACTTTCAGCCTCGTCGGCCTCCTTGGTCTGTTGGCGGCAACGCCACCGGCACTGGCCGCCGGAGAAGACTACGGCGTACTGATCATTTCCCGGGAGCGGCTGGAAGTCGCCACCTCCTGCGAGATCGGCCTGTACATCCAGGACCAGCTCGCCGGTCGGCTGTTCCAGGAACAGAGCGCCTCCTTCAACCTGCCGCCGGGCAAAGTGTCCCTGCGCCTGAAACTGCTGCCGGGCCAGGCGCCGGGCTGCAACCCTGGCCTGCTCGCCCCGGGTTCCCAGGACATCAGCGTGCGGGCCGGCGACGTGCTGAAGTTCCGCATCGCCAGCAACGCCTCGGGCATGTACCTCAAGCCCACCGCCCTGGACTACTGACGCTCCGCTCTCCACACGCCTTGCGTCCTGCAGCGCAAGGCGTGCTCCTGCTCCCCCCTGGGACAAAATGAAGCACCCTGGCAATGCCCGCTTGACCTTGCCTGCATGGCAAGGTTGATCCTGTGGGCAACATTTACAGGGAGTGTCAGCCATGCCTGAATCAACCACCTTCGACCTGCCGATTGCCGGCATGACCTGCGCCAGTTGCGCCGGTCGTGTGGAGCGTGCCTTGGCCAAAGTCGCCGGTATACGCGCGGTCAGCGTCAACCTCGCCACGGAACAGGCCCGGATCGAAGCCCCCGGGGACAGTCTGCCGGCCCTGCTGGAAGCGGTGGAAAATGCCGGTTACAGCGTACCGGTGCAGTCCATTGAATTGACCATCGGCGGCATGACCTGCGCCACCTGTGCCGGACGTGTAGAACGCGCCTTGAACAAGGTTCAAGGCGTGCGCAGCGCCAGCGTCAACCTGGCCACGGAACGGGCTCACCTCGAGCTGCTGGGCCAGGTCGACCCGGCGCAACTGATCAACGCCGTGACCCAGGCCGGCTACTCAGCCAGCCTGTGGCAGGCCGAGCAGAAGCACGGCAACGACCAGCAGCAGAACCTGCGCCGCGAACGCTGGAGCCTGGTCCTGGCGATCCTCCTGGCCCTGCCCCTGGTGCTGCCGATGCTGGTGCAACCCTTTGGCCTGCACTGGATGCTCCCGGCCTGGGCCCAGTTCGCCCTGGCCACTCCGGTGCAGTTCATCTTCGGCGCACGCTTTTATGTCGCCGCCTGGAAAGCCGTGCGCGCCGGCAGCGGCAACATGGACCTGCTGGTGGCCCTGGGCACCAGCGCCGGCTATGGCCTGAGCCTGTATGAATGGGCCACGGCCGCCGCCGGCAGCATGCCGCACCTGTACTTCGAAGCCTCGGCGGTGGTGATCGCCCTGGTGCTGCTGGGCAAGTACCTGGAAAGTCGCGCCAAGCGCCAGACCGCCAGCGCCATCCGCGCCCTGGAAGCCCTGCGCCCCGAGCGGGCAATCCAGGTCATCGATGGGCGCGAGCAGGAAGTCGCCATCAGCGCCCTGCGCCTGAACGACCTGGTGCTGGTCAAACCCGGCGAGCGCTTTCCGGTGGACGGCGAAGTCATCGAAGGCCAGAGCCATGCCGACGAAGCGCTGATCAGCGGTGAAAGCCTGCCGGTGCCCAAGCAGCCTGGGGATAAAGTCACCGGCGGCGCCATCAACGGCGAAGGCCGCCTGCTGGTACGCACCCTGGCCCTCGGCGCGGAAACCGTGCTGGCACGGATCATTCGCCTGGTGGAAGACGCCCAGGCCGGCAAGGCACCGATCCAGAAGCTGGTGGACAAGGTCAGCCAGGTGTTCGTACCCACCGTGCTGGTGCTGGCGCTGATCACCCTGGTGGGCTGGTGGCTGTATGGCGTGCCCCTGGAAACCGCAGTGATCAACGCCGTCGCCGTGCTGGTGATCGCCTGCCCTTGCGCCCTGGGCCTGGCCACCCCCACCGCGATCATGGCCGGCACCGGCGTGGCCGCCCGCCACGGCATCCTGATCAAGGACGCCGAAGCCCTGGAACGAGCCCACGAAGTCAGCTCGGTGGTTTTCGACAAGACCGGCACCCTGACTTCCGGTACGCCACGCATCGCCCATATGCAGGCCCTGGAAGGCGACGACAATAGCGTGCTGCAACTGGCCGGTGCCCTGCAGCGCGGCAGTGAGCATCCCCTGGCCAAAGCGGTGCTGGACCTGTGCCAGGAACGCCAACTGCCGGTGGCCGATGTCAGCGCCAGCCAGTCCCTGACCGGGCGCGGCATCGCCGGCACCCTGGGCGGCCGCCAACTGGCCCTGGGCAACCGCCGCCTGCTGGAAGAAAGCGGCCTGACCCCGGGCAGCCTGGCCCAGGCAGCCAAAGACTGGGAACACGAGGGCCGGACCCTGTCCTGGCTGATCGAGCAGAGCCCGCAATCCCGGGTGCTGGGCCTGTTCGCCTTTGGCGACACCCTCAAGCCCGGCGCCTTGCAGGCGGTGCAGCAACTGCGCGCGCGGCATATCAGCAGCCACCTGCTGACCGGCGACAACCGTGGCAGCGCCAAGGTCGTGGCCGATGCCCTGGGCATCGACGATGTGCACGCCGAAGTACTGCCGGCGGACAAGGCCGCCACGGTGACGGCACTGAAAAAGACCGGCGTGGTGGCCATGGTCGGCGACGGCATCAACGACGCCCCGGCCCTGGCGGCGGCAGACATCGGCATTGCCATGGGCGGCGGCACCGACGTGGCCATGCACGCGGCGGGCATCACCCTGATGCGCGGCGATCCACGACTGATACCCGCGGCCCTGGAGATCAGCCGCAAGACCTACGCGAAAATCCGCCAGAACCTGTTCTGGGCCTTCGTCTACAACCTGATCGGCATCCCGCTGGCGGCCTTCGGCCTGCTCAACCCGGTGCTGGCCGGGGCGGCCATGGCCCTGTCCAGCGTCAGCGTGGTGAGCAATGCGCTACTGTTGAAAACCTGGAAACCCAAAGACCTGGAGAACGCCGAATGAACATCGGCCAAGCGGCGCGCAAGAGCGGCCTGAGCGCCAAGATGATCCGTTACTACGAGTCCATCGGCCTGCTCAAGCCGGCCCATCGCAGCGACAGCGGCTATCGCCTGTACGGCGACGAAGACCTGCACAGCCTGGCCTTCATCAAGCGCTCTCGCGATCTGGGCTTTTCCCTGGAAGAAGTGGGCAAGCTGCTGACCCTGTGGCAGGACCGGCAGCGAGCCAGCGCCGATGTAAAGGCCCTGGCGCGCCAGCACATCGATGAACTCAACCAGAAGATCCGCGAACTGGCCGGGCTGCGCGACACCCTGCAGGACCTGGTGGAGCACTGCCACGGCGACCATCGCCCGGACTGCCCGATCCTCAAGGAACTGGCTTCGGGCAGTTGTTGCGGGTCCTGAGCATTTGCAAGAGGCGCTCTCTGTAGCCGCTGCCGAGCCCTGGCGAGGCTGCGAAAAGGTCCGCAGGGCCTTGCTTGGCGATCCCTTGCAAAACCTCAGCGCCCTCAAGATCCTCGCGTCCCTTCGGGCCGTGCGCAGCCTGCGGCAGCGGCTACAAGGTGCCAAGGTGCCAAGGTGCCAAGGTGCCAAGGTGCCAAGGTGCCAGGTAGTTTGCAGGAATAGAAAAATCCGGCCAAGGCCGGATTTTTCTATTCCATCACTGCATCCAGGGCGGAGGCGGTGGTTCTTCGGATTTGCCTGGCGGCGCATCGTCCGCCGCCCGCACGGCCTGCCGGCGTTCCTCGTCGAGACGTGCCGCTTCGATCTCGCGGATCACGCTGCCAACATCCGCCAGTTCTTCGGGGTCGTCGAACTCGCCGGTCAGCACACTGCCCGGATGCAAGGTGCCAGCCTCGTACAAGGCCCACATTTCCTTGGCATAACGGGTGTGCTTGAGCTCCGGGGCAAAACGCCCGAAGTAGGACGCCATGTTGCCCACGTCCCGCTCCAGCATGCTGAACGCATGGTTGTTGCCTGCGGCATCCACCGCCTGGGGCAGGTCGATGATCACCGGACCGTCCGGCGTCAGCAGCACGTTGAACTCGGACAGGTCACCGTGCACCAGACCGGTACACAGCATCAGGACAATCTGGGAAATCAGGAAGGCGTGATACTCACGGGCCTGATCCGGTTCCAGCACCACATCGTTGAGACGCGGCGCCGCGTCGCCGTACTCGTCGGCCACCAGCTCCATCAGCAACACGCCTTCGAGAAAGTCGAATGGCTTGGGCACCCGCACCCCGGCATTGGCCAGACGGAACAAGGCCGCCACTTCGGCGTTCTGCCAGGCGTCCTCGGTTTCCTTGCGACCGAACTTGGAGCCCTTGGCCATGGCCCGCGCCTGTCGGCTGTTGCGAACCTTGCGCCCCTCCTGATATTCCGCCGCCTGACGGAAACTGCGTTTGTTCGCCTCCTTGTAGACCTTGGCGCAACGTAGCTCGTTGCCGCAGCGCACCACATACACAGCTGCCTCTTTACCACTCATGAGTGGGCGCAGCACCTCGTCTACCAGACCGTCTTCGATCAGGGGTTCAATGCGTTTTGGAGTCTTCATCAGCTTTTATTGTGGGTCCCTTGTTACCAAACACGCGAAAGTCACTCGTTATACGGCAATCCTCCCACCACGGGAAAGGGCTGCCGAGCGCCGGACGACAGCAATGCACTCAATGTGCCAGATCCCTGAAGCGCTGCCGCCGAGGATCATAGCCGAGTGGCCAGCGAACAACGTCCGCCATGGCGTGAGAGATTGCCGCCATCCGTCGCACGCCCTTGGCGTCTTCAAGGAGGTTTTTTCTCTGCGCGACTCAATTTTCCGCCGTCCCAGCCGAAGTCATCAGAGACAAAGGGATTTTGTCCGACAATCCAATAAAGACGTCAGCCGCCGGCCAAGGTTCGATCGCTGCCTGCTCGACTTCTGCCTCAGGGACTGCAATCAGCGCCATCTTTCAAGCTGCCAATAATCCGCGAGTCGCCTGCACTTCGTGGTCATACAAGAAAATCTGGAGCGCGGATGAATATCAAACAGAAACTCACCTGGGCCTTCGCCGCCATTGCCTGCCTGCCCGTGGTGCTGGTGGCCACGCTGGTGGTGATCAACCTGCGCAGCGAAGCGCAAAACACCTTTGTCGACGGCAGCGGCCGCGAGATCCGCCAAGTGGCCAATGCCATGCAGCTGTTCTTCGAAGGCATCAGCCAGAACATCGACTACCTGGCAGCCCAACCCTTGCTGACCCAGGCCGGCGGCGACCTCAAGACCTGGATGAGCGCCGATGCCGCCAAGGTTCCGGAAGGCGAGCAGGACAAACGCATCTTCGAACTGTTCGCCGCCATGGCCGCCAGCCACCCCGCCTATGCCTATGTGTCCTATGGCGTGAGCAACGGCGGTTACGTCTCCTGGCCCGCCGACCTGAAGCTGGCCAACTACGATCCCCGCGTGCGCCCCTGGTACAAGGCCGCGCTGGCCAGCCCGGGCAAGACCCTGCGCACCGATGCGTACTACTGGGCCCCGGACGATGCGGTGCTGGTCAGCACCGTGCGCTCCCTGGCCAACCAGTTGGGCCCCCAAGGCGGCGTGGTCGCGGTCGACGTGTCGCTCAAGCAGCTCACCGAAATCGTCAAGCAGATCAAGCTGGGCGAGTCCGGCTACCTGATGCTGATGGAAAACAACGGCACGGTGCTGGTGGACCCCAAGCAGCCGGAGCATAACTTCAAGGCCCTGGACAGCCTCGGCGAGGGTTACGCGCAACTGGCCAAGACCGGCAAGGGCCTGGTGCAAGTGGAACTGGGCGGCGAGCACTACATGGCCAACGTCTGGCCTTCCGAACAACTGGGCTGGACCTTCATCGGCCTGATCAAGCAGAACGAAGTCATGGGCTCGGCCACCCAGCTGACCTGGATCATCGCCGTGATCGCCGGGGTCCTGGCCGTGTTGTTCGCGGTATTCGGAGCCAGCTTCGCCAGCCTCATCGTGCGGCCGATCCGCAGTGTCGCCAGTGGCCTGGAAGGCATCGCCCAGGGTGAAGGCGACCTGACCCGCAACCTGAATATCCGCGGCAGCGATGAAACCGCGCAACTGGCCAACTGGTTCAACCAGTTCCTCGCGGCGATCCGCAGCCTGATCCAGCACATCGGCCAGGCGGCACAGAAGATTCTCGCCACCTCCCATTCCTCGACCCAGGTTTCCAACGACATGGCCGAAGCCGCCGGACGCCAGCGCGAAGCGGTGGACATGGTGTCCACGGCCTTCCACGAAATGGTGGCCACGGCCAACGAAGTGGCTCGCTCCTGCAGCCAGGCCGCCGAATCGGCAGACAGTGGCCAGCGTCAGGCCCAGGAAGGCCAGCAGCAGATCGACGACGCGGTGCACAGCGTCGACCGCCTGAGCCAGGAGATCGAGCAATCGGCGCAATCGATGCAGCAACTGGAACGCGACAGCAACGACATCCAGTCGATCCTCGGCACCATCCGCTCCATCGCCGAACAGACCAACCTGCTGGCCCTCAACGCCGCCATTGAGGCTGCCCGGGCCGGAGAGCAGGGACGCGGTTTTGCCGTGGTGGCCGACGAAGTCCGCGCCCTGGCCAAGCGCACCGCCGACTCCACCGCCGAGATCGACGGGCTACTGGGCAACCTGGCCAAGCGCACCAGCGCCGTGACCCAGCAGATGCACGCCAGCCTGGAAGTCTCCCAACAGTCGGTGAACCGCATCGGCCTGGCGCGCAACAGCTTCGGACAGATCCGCGAGTCGGTGGATGTGATCCGCGACATGAACACTCAGATCGCCACCGCCGCTGAGGAGCAGCATCAAGTGGCGGAAGACATCAACCGGCACATCAGCCAGATCCATGGCGATGCGCAACGGGTGGCGGAACTGGCCAACGCGGCACGCCTGGACTCCCAGAACTTGGCGGGGCTGTCCAATGAGCTGGACAGCCTGGTGCGGCGCTTCAAGACTTGAGGCCCTTTTCACCGGCAAGCCGGCTCCTACGGATTTGGAGGCACTTCTCTGTAGGAACCGGCTTGCCGGCGAACACCACGAACCTCAGCGTTCGATGATCGCCGTCACACCCTGTCCGCCCGCCGCACAGATCGAAATCAGCCCACGACCCTGCCCCGCCACACTCAGCAACTTCGCCAGGTTGGCGACAATGCGCCCGCCGGTGGCGGCAAACGGGTGGCCCGCCGCCAGGGAGCTGCCTTTGACGTTAAGCCGGGCGCGATCGATGCGGCCCAGAGGCGCGTCGAGGCCCAGGCGGGTCTTGCAGTAATCCGCGTCCTCCCAGGCCTTGAGGGTGCACAGCACCTGGGCGGCAAAGGCTTCGTGGATCTCGTAATAATCAAAGTCCTGCAGGCTCAGCCCGTTGCGCGCCAGCAAGCGCGGCACGGCATACACCGGGGCCATCAGCAGACCTTCGGCGCCTTTGACGAAGTCCACCGCGCCAGCCTCGCCATCGCGCAGGTAGGCGAGGATCGGCAGGCCGCGCTCCTGGGCCCATTGTTCACTGCCCAGCAACACCAGGGAGGCGCCATCGGTCAGCGGCGTGGAATTACCGGCGGTGAGGGTGCCCGCGGCACTGCGATCGAAGGCCGGCTTGAGGCTGGCGAGCTTTTCCAGAGTCAGGTCCGGGCGCAGGTTGTTGTCCCGGGTCAGGCCGAGGAAGGGGGTGAGCAGGTCGTCGTGCCAGCCTTCGGCATAGGCGGCGGCCATCTTCTGGTGGCTTTCCAGGGCCAGTTGGTCCTGTTCGCCACGAGCAATATTCCAGGTCTTGGCCATCTGTTCACAGTGTTCGCCCATGGACAGGCCGGTGCGCGGCTCGCCGTTGCGCGGCAGTTCCGGCTTGAGGTGATGGGGCCGCAACTGCAGCAGGATCTTCAGCTTGTCGCCGGTAGTCTTGGCCCGATTGGCCTGCAACAGGATCTGCCGCAGCCCCTCGTTGACCCCGATCGGCGCATCCGAGGTGGTGTCGACGCCACCGGCGATGCCGCAGTCGATCTGCCCCAGGGCAATCTTGTTGGCCACCAGCAAGGCCGCTTCCAGGCCGGTGCCACAGGCTTGCTGGATGTCGTAGGCCGGGGTGGTGGGCGATAGCCGCGAACCCAGTACGCACTCCCGGGTCAGGTTGAAGTCCCGCGAGTGCTTGAGCACCGCCCCCGCCGCCACTTCGCCAAGGCGCAGGCCGTGGAGCTGGTAACGCTCGATCAGGCCCTCCAGGGCGGCCGTGAGCATGGCCTGGTTGCTGGCCGTGGCATACGGGCCGTTGGAGCGGGCGAAGGGAATGCGGTTACCGCCGATAATCGCGACGCGACGCAGCTGTGTCATGGAAAGCTCCCTATTCTATGAGTGCGACTTCGGTGAGTACCTCTCCCACTAGCGTAGGAGGCTTCTCGCAGATCGAACGACTCGGGGCCATTCGTGGTCCACACTTTGAACCCCAGCCTGCGGAGTGCGTTCCATGTCCGACCGTTATATCGACTTCGCCAATTCGTCCATCGGCCAGCGCCTGGTCGGGGCCCTTGGCCTGCCGTCACCGGTACGTCTGGAGCGCTGGCAGGCCGGCCGCCTGCGGCCCATCGAAGGCGCTCTGTTGATCGGTGGCGGCGCCATGGCCCAACAGGTGAGCGCCCTGGCACCGCGCCTGACCGATTCGCTCTACAGCTACGGCACCGATCCGGCCTTGGCCACGCCCTGGATTCCCGGCCATGGGCCCAAGCTCAAGGCCGTGGTCTTCGATGCCAGCGAACTGCGGCATACCGATCAACTCAAGCAACTGCGGGAGTTCTTCCAGCCGCTGCTGCGCAGCCTTGAATCCAGCGCCCATCTGCTGATCCTCGGACGTGCTCCGCACACCCTGGCAGAGCCCTTTGCCGCCAGCGCCCAGCATGCCCTGGAAGGCTTTAGTCGCTCCCTGGCCAAGGAGCTGCGCAACGGCGCCACCCTGCAACTGCTGTACGTGGCCGAGGGCGCCGAAGAGCAGTTGGAAGGCGCCCTGCGATTCTTTCTCTCGCCCAAGAGCGCCTATGTTTCCGGGCAGGTGATCCACTTGCAGCCCTGCGCCAGTCAGGTCCAGGACTGGAGCCGCCCGCTGGCCGGGCGCAAGGCCCTGGTCACCGGCGCGGCCCGGGGCATTGGCGCGGCCATCGCCGAAACCCTGGCCCGGGACGGGGCCCAGGTGCTGTTGCTGGATGTGCCCCAGGCCAAGGCCGACCTGGACGCTCTGGCGGCCCGTCTCGGCGCACGCGCCATCGGCCTGGATATCTGCGCCGAGGACGCCCCGGCCCAGTTGCTCGAACAACTGCCCGAGGGCATCGACATTCTGGTGCACAACGCCGGGATCACCCGGGACAAGACCCTGGCCAACATGACCGCCGAGTTCTGGGACGCCGTGCTGGCGGTGAACCTCAACGCCCCGCAGGTACTGACCCAGGCCCTGCTCGACAGCGGCCGGCTGCACGATCACGGACGCGTGATCCTGTTGGCCTCCATCAGCGGCATTGCCGGCAACCGCGGACAGACCAACTACGCCGCCAGCAAGGCCGGGCTGATCGGCCTGGCCCAGGCCTGGGCACCGCTGCTCAAGGCCCGGGACATCAGCATCAACGCCGTGGCGCCAGGCTTCATCGAGACCCAGATGACCGCCAAGGTGCCCTTCGCCTTGCGCGAAGCCGGACGCCGCATGAGTTCCCTGGGCCAGGGCGGCCTGCCTCAGGACGTCGCCGAGGCCGTGGCCTGGCTCGGCCAGCCGGGCAGTGGCGCGGTCAGCGGGCAAGCCTTGCGGGTGTGTGGCCAAAGTGTCCTGGGAGCCTGAAGATGACAACGCACTGGCATGAACTGAACCTGCCTGCGCTCTTGCCGCCGCTGTTTCTCAAGGCGGCGCTGAGACGGCGGAGCAATGGCATCGAGTTGCCCGAAGATGGCCTACGCTGTTGGATCAGCCTGGAGCCCAAACAGCTGGCGGCCTATCGCAAGGTCTGCGGTTTTGCCGACAACGGCCTGCTTCCCGCTACCTATCCCCATGTGCTGGCCTTCGCCCTGCAGATGCAGCTGCTCACTGCCCAGAACTTCCCCTTCCCGTTGCTGGGGCTGGTTCATCTGGCCAACCGGATTCGAGTGTTACGCCCCATGGGCAACGTCAGCAGCGTGCGCATCGGTGTCCGGGTAGACAACCTGCAACCTCACGCCAAGGGGGCGGTGTTCGATCTGCTGACCACCGTGGACGATCTGCTGGGGCCACTCTGGGAAGCCGAAAGCCAGATGCTCTGTCGCACCGTCAAGGTGCCCGGAGAACCTGTCGCGCCGCTCCCACCATTGGGCGAAGGCCTGAACGAGGTGAGCCGCTGGCAGGCCGAAAGCAATATCGGCCGGCGCTACGCCAGGGTCTCTGGTGACTACAACCCTATCCACCTCAGCGCCTGGAGTGCCCGCCTGTTTGGCTTTCCCCAGGCCATAGCCCACGGTCTGTGGAACAAGGCCATGACCCTGGCGGCACTGAGCGAGCACCTGCCGGCCGCGAATATCGAAGTGTCGGTGCATTTCATCAAGCCCGTGCTGCTGCCCGGAACCGTCCGCCTGCTGGCCAGCGCAGCAGGGTCCAGTGGCGAACTCCAGCTACTGGGCAATGGCGATCTGCAACATATGCAGGGTCGCTGGCAGCCCATCGCCTGAGCCCTCATCACCCCCGGCGAATAAGCACTACACCGGCGACGATCAGCAGCAATCCGGCAATCTTGCCGAGGCTCACCGGCGCCTCGCGAAAGCCCACCCAACCAAAGTGGTCCAGGGCCAGGGCCATGCTCAACTGACCCGCCAGCACCAGAGCCATGAACAGCAAGGCGCCGATCCGTGGCCCGGCAAAAGCTGCGGTGGTGATGAAAAAGACCCCCAGCAGGCCGCCACACCAGTGCCACCAGGTCAGGCCCTTGAGGGCACTCAACGAGGGCATCTCACGCTGCATCAACACCAGGATCAACAGGGCTGCAGTACCGACAAAAAAGGAAATCAGTGCTGCGGCCAGCACACCGCCGACCTGCTTGGCCAACTGACCATTGATTCCGGCTTGCAGGGCCAGAAAGGCACCAGCGAAAAACGGCAGGCACAACAGCCACCAGATTGGACTAGGCATCACAGGCTCCAACAGCAATTCGGCCGCGCAGTATAGGCCAGCGCAGATTTGAAAGTCCTCGACAGCCACTAATAGAATCTTAGAAAACTGCCGTTCTCTCGAGCAGAAAACAAAATAAAACCCATTAATTGTATATATATAACTTTCGTTTATAGCTCACGAGCAGCCGCGCCACCCATAGATACAAGACATTGATTAATAACAACTTAAAATACACAAACCTCACAAACAATACTTTCAAACTAGTCACTTTTAAAGCAGTAAAAAACCAAGAATAAAACTCATTAATACCAAGTTCATAATTGTTCAAAAAGTCTCTCGCGCCTTTTATGTAGACAACGGACGACGGTATCTCCAGCAATAGAACTGGAGAGCTATCGAAAACAACGAACGTTGTAATAGGTGCAAGGGATACCTCTCATGAAAACTCAATTCGGATGGAAAGCGTGTACAGCACTGACGATGATCCTGACCCTCAGCCTGGCGGGCTGCAGCGGCGGCGGTGGTGGTCATAAGAGTGGCTCGAGCAGTTCTCCTGCCAGCTCAGGTGGTGGTGGCACCGATGGCGGAACCGGTGGCACGCCCAGCACCCTGGTGACCGCCGACGTGGCGTCCGGCGTGGGTACTACCGTGAGCGGTGTCGGCGACGGCATCAGCGCCCTGGGCGATTCTCTGGCAACGGTTCCAGTGGTCGGCGGCCTGGCCCGCAGTGCCGTCAACACTACCGGTAATGTGGTGGACAGCGTTGGTGAGGGCTTGACCAACGGCCTTGGCAAACTGGGCAGCGATCCCAAGGCCCTGAGCAAGACCACGGCCACCGTCGGCAACGTGGTCGGCGATGTGGGCACCGGAGTCAAGGATCTTGGCGGGCAACTGGCGACAACCACCCAAAGCGTTCCGGTCGTCGGTGGCGTGGTGACCAGGGTGGCCCCGGTACTCAGCGGTGTCGGCACCCGGGTGACCATGCTGGGCAACACCTTGAGTACCGTCACCAGTAGCGGCCCAGTAGGCACCCTGACCGATGGTGTGGGTGACAAGGTACTGGTACCGGTAGTGAGCATGGCAGAAGGCCTGACCGACAAGGTGGGCAGCACCACCGGCCTGGGCGCCCCCGTCAAGGGACTGATCAAAGGCGTGAGCGATGCTGTGGATGATACCGGCGAGAAGGTCAGCGATACCGGTGATGGCAACCCTGTGACCGATCTGTTGGGCAATGCCCTGAGCAACGCCAGCGGCGCGGTAAACAGCGCAGGAGGCTACGTCGGCAAGTCCGGGAGCGGCACCGGAAGCGGTGGCAGCAACGGTGGCGGTACTGGCCTGGGCGGCACCGGCATGCTGGAAGTCGTAGGCGGTGCAGTGGCCAATCTCGGCAACGGCATCAACACCGGCAACACCAATGGCGCTGTCAGCGCAGGGAGTGCCGCCGCCGGTGCGGTGGGCGGCCTGATCGCCTCGGTGGGCGGAGCCCTGGGCGGCCCAGGTACTCCCAACCTGGTGGTCACCGCGCCCCTGGCCAGTGTCGGCGTAAACCTGGGTTCGGCGTTGAATCCGGTCACCAGCTCCGTCACCGGCCTGACCCAGCAAGTGGGCGCAGCCAGCGGCCTGGGTGGCGCGGTCAGCGGTCTGCTGGGCCAAGCGGGCGGGGCTGTGAGCAATGTGGGTACCACTGTTGCCGGTGGCATAGGCGGCAATCAGGTCGGCGGCGCCCTGGGCGGCACCCTCGGCGCAGTGGGCAGCACCGTGGCCTCGGTCGGCGGTCTGGTCAACGGCGGCACTGCCCCCGGCGGCGGTCTGCTCGGTGGGGCCGGGCTCGGCGTCGGAGCCAGCGCCAACGGCAGCGCTTCTGCAGGAGCAGGTCTCAACGGTGGCCTGGGTGGTGCGCTGGGTGGTTTGACCGGCGCCCTGGGCGGCAGGAAATAATTTGCACCTGGCCGATTCGACGGCCTCACCTACAGCGCCTACGCTTGGTTGAGGGCGAGAGGTTCAGATGAATCTCTCGCCTTTTTGTTTATCCAGAGCATCACCCTCCAGCACCTGATCAGGGCTCAGACCTTGAACGATGCATGGAATGAGGACTTTTAGCATCGCTGCGGCTTGACCATGGAGTGTCCTATGCGCACGTTGGCCAGTTTGTTGTTGATTGGATGCTGTACCTCCGCTTACGCCGACTCCCTTCCCCGTTTTCTCAACAGTAACGACAGCATTACCAACCTGCCCCAACCCAACCTGCCGGTGGACGCCTACCGCCCGGCTACACCGCAGTTGCAGATGCCTGAGCAACCCGTCGCCCCCCAAGGGCAGCAGCCGCTGATGATGGGCACCAAGGTTACGGTGCGTCAGGTCCAGATCGAGGGTGGCACGGTCTACCCTCTTGAGCAGTTGGCGGCGATCTACCAGCCATTGATCGGCCATGAAACCAGCTTCGCTCAATTGATCGAAGCCACTCGTGAGATCACCCGACGCTACCAGAACGACGGCTACCTGCTGTCCTACGCCTTCATGCCGCAGCAGAACTTCAACCAGGGTGTCCTGCGGGTGGTGCTGGTGGAGGGCTACATCAGGGACTACCAGCTGCAGGGCGACATCGGTCCGGTGTCCGCCTATCTGGACAAGCTGGTGAGCAAGCTAAAGGCCGAACGCCCGCTGACCCGCAAGACCTTCGAGCGCTATACCACTCTGATGAGCCGGGTACCGGGCGTGACCCTGCAAGCGGTGGTGCCCCCACCGGGAACCACCGACGGTGCGACCCAATTGGTCGCCGTGGCCAGCCGCAAGTCCATCAGCACCACCCTCAACAGCACCGACGACAATCGCAACGGTCTGCAGGCCCTGGTGGGTATTACCAGCAGCTCGCAAACGGCCTGGGGCGAACAGCTGAGCCTCAGCGGACTGTTTCCCCCGGGCAAGGACAAGGAACACTACTACCGCCTGGACTACAGCCAGTTGCTGGGTTCCGAGGGCACGCAGTTGAGCCTCTACGGTGCGCGCTACCGCAGTGATCCGCGAAGCAACGTGCAATTGGGCAATGGCCTGGAGCTTGAGCCCCATCGCGCAAACGACCGTTTCTCCATCGGCGTCAGCCACCCCTTCATCGCCTCGCCCAATGAGATGCTCACCGCCGGTACACGCCTGTATGCAGTGAACGACAAGACCCGCTATCGGCTGAACAACGCCCCCCTGACCCTGGAAGAGAAAACCGATATCCGCGCCCTGGCGCTGGAGAGCGACTGGAGCAAATCCGATCCGCGCCAACTGCGAATCCTCAGCGCCGGTCTCTACCAGGGCCTGGACAGCATGGGAGCCAAGACCAACAACGCACTCTACGATCTGGATTTCTTCCGCCTGCGTGTGGCGGGGGTACAGAGCGACCGTTTCTTCGACAATTGGCAGGGGGTGCTTTCCGCAGCCCTGTACTGGAGCGACGACAATCTGCCAGACAGTGAACGGGCCAGTTTTGGCGGACAGAACTTCGCGCGGGGTTATCCCGATGACCAGGCCACCGGTGACAAGGGTTGGGGCGTGGCTTATGAGGTGAACTACAGCTTCCGTCGCGAGGGACCCTGGGTCCGGGTACTGCAACCCTATGTCGTGCTGGACCGCTCCAAGACCTGGTTCAACCAGTTGCCGGTCAAGGGCAGCAACCTGTCATCGGCGGCTGTGGGCCTGCGCTTCGGCGACACCAAGCACTACAACATCGCCCTGGAGGCCGCCAAGCCCATGTCCGATGAAGCCCTGGACACCTACAACCGCCGTCCTCGCTATACCTTGAGTTTCAGCTATCAACTCTGAACAGTTGGGTGATTTTGACCTGCTCCCCAGCAGGTCTTTTTTTGCCGATAAAAAAAGACCGAGCAAGCCTGAAGGTCAGGGACCGACGACATGCAGCCGGGGTTGGGGAAACAGATTATTGAGGGTTTCCAGCAGGCGCACGTAATAGATCGGCTTGCGGAACAGATCCAGGACCTGCAGGCGCAACAGGTCACTGACGTCATCCATGTCGGCGTGCCCCGACATGACGATCACCGGCAAGTGCTGGCGCGAGGTGTGCTCGCGCAGACGCTTGATCAGCGACAGGCCACTCTCTTCCGGCATGCGCAGGTCCGTGATCACCAAAGCAATATCTGGATGCTGGGTGAGGTGTTCCAGAGCACATTTCACCGAGGTGGCGGTAAAGCAGCAGAAACCCTCGCCTTCCAGCAGCTCGGCGAGTTCCATCAGCGCATCTTCTTCGTCGTCCACCAGCAGCAATTGCTGACGTGTGGGTTGAGGGAAGGTCATGGACAGTACCCTGGAGTGAGCGTCACGCCCGTGGTTGAACGCAGCCATCGAACATCAGGCCACCCGTGACGCAACCGCTAGCAGGCCTTCGGTTCTGGAAAACCGAAGGCCTGCACGGAACCGGGGGTAGCTTGAAGGTCTGTCGAAAGCGCTGCCCAGCGGCTGCTCACCTGGGCCACTCCGCTGATCAAGGGTCAGGCCGGGTGACGGCGTCGCCTCCAAGGCTGGTCAGGATGTTGTTGAAGATGGCCAGTACACGATCACCCAGAGGGGTCACGAACGCTACGACCACCACTGCCACCATCGCTACGACAATCGCGTACTCGATCGCGGATGCGCCTTCGGTGCGGTCAAAAAACAGGCGCGCCCTGAGCAACAAATATTGAAGAATCATCCTAGCTCTCCTTTGCGCCAGACGGCGCCACTGGAACAGCACTGGGCAAAATTCCCCGGTGCCACCTGAGCATTGTCAACAAAGCCCGGCCCAGCAACTGTAAGAACTGATTAATCACAAAGTATTAATCGGATGGTTGGCGCCAAAAAACTCGCCCCGTTGAATCAACTCATACTTTTGTTAGCTATTTTTCGACGACTTAATGGCATTTCGTCCTAGCTCTACTACCTTCACATAGCGAAATAGTTGCATGTTCATAGCTGCCTGATTGCGAAATTAACTCGTTTGGAATCACGGGCTGGTGGTGCAGCAGGATAGGGAGAGCCTTCATGAACAGTCGCGTCACCATGGGTCTGGCTGGACTTCTGCTGCTCGGAGCGGTGTTTTTCGGTTACTGGGGCCTGGTCCTCAGCCGTCAACCCGAACCGGCACCACCGGCTCAACCGGTGGCCCCCCGTGTCGTCGAACAAGTCACCAACAATGCCGAAGACCAGACCCGCCAACCCGTGGTGGTACTGGTGCGCGATGTGCCACCTTTCGTTCCACTCACCGCCGCGGATCTGGCGCTGGAAAAACTGCGCACCGCACCTGCCGGCAGCCTCAGTGCCATTGATCAGGCGGTGGGCCGTACGCCCTGGCGACAACTGAGTGCCGGCACCTGGCTCAACGCCCAGAGCTTCGAGACCGGTGGCACCCTGGCACGAATGATCCGCAGCGATGAGCGAGCCCTGGCGGTAGCGGTGGATGAAGTCATCGGCGCCGCCGGGCAACTGAGCCCCGGGGACTATGTCGACGTGCTGTTGTTCCTGCGTCAGGACACGACCAATCCACAGCAATCGGCACAGATCGCCGTGCCCGCCATGCGGGTACTGGCAGTGGGCGAGCAACTGGGACTGACCAATGACGGACAGCCCGCCGCCCCGGCGGTGACCCGCGAGGAGAAGCTCAAGCAGGACCAGCGCCGGATCGCCGCCCGCACGGTGGTTCTGGCCGTACCCGAGCAGCTCTTGAGCCGGTTGATGCTCGCCACCCAGGTCGGCGTGCTGCGACTGGCCGTGCGCAGCAGCGAGGAGCAGCGCCTGGCCCACTACTGGGCCGGCAACGAGGACGCCATTGGCCACCTCGATGCAGCCAACAGCAACCTGTTCCAGTTCACTCAACTGGCCCTCGGCAAAGCTCCCCGTAGCCCGCTCGCCCAAGGTGGCGGACCACGCTCGGCGGTGGAGGTCATCCGGGGCAACCAGGTCTCTCAACAAACCCCCTGATCGAGCAAGGATGCATGACATGCGCAGTCGTTCCATGCCGCTGTTCACCACACTGCTGACGCTGAGTCTGGGCCAATGGCTCTGGAACCCGGCCATGGCCGCGCCAATGTCGGGCTGCTCGAGCCTGGCGCCGTTGCCGGCCGTGCTGGAAGTCGGCGAAGGTTTGCAACAGGAGCTGCAGTCCCCGGTGGTCATCACTCGCTTGGCAGTAGGCGATCCAAAAGTTGCCGATGTCCACGCCAACGGCAACAAGGCCTTTCTGCTCACGGGCATGGCTCCCGGCGCCACCAGCCTGATGGTCTGGACCTCCTGCTCCAGCACTCCACGCCAGAGCATGGTGTTCGTCCGCGGCCGGGCCACTGCCGACATGACCGCCAGCGGCTTGCCAATCAGCGATGATCCGTTGCTGCCCAGCCAGGTACAGACCGATATCCGCTTCGTCGAGGTCAGCCGCACCAAGCTCAAGGAAGCCAGTGCCTCGATCTTCGGCCGCGGAAACAACTTCCTGTTCGGCTCCCCTGGCACCGCTCCCGTCACCACCGGCACCGCCGGCAGCGTCACCCCGACCTTCGGTGGTCGGCGGACCAACATCCCCCTGGACAACGGCACCTTCAATATCGGCTTCGGCAACGGCCGAGTGCTGACCCTGATCAACGCCCTGGAAGGCAGCGGCTTCGCCTACACCCTGGCCCGGCCATCCCTGGTGGCCCTCAGCGGCCAGAGCGCAAGCTTCCTGGCCGGTGGCGAAATCCCTATTCCGGTGCCCAGCACCGCTAGCAACAGCGTGACCATCGAATACAAGGAATTCGGTATCCGCCTGACCCTGACCCCCACCATTGTCGACAGCGGTCGCATTTCGCTGAAAGTGGCCCCGGAGGTCAGCGAGCTGGACTACAGCAACGGCGTGACCATCGCCGGGACCGTGGTACCGGCGCTGACCGTACGACGCACGGACACCAGCATCTCCCTGGCCGATGGCGAGAGCTTCGTCATCAGCGGCCTGATCAGCACCCGCAACAGTTCCCTGGTGAACAAGTTTCCCGGGTTGGGGGACATCCCGGTACTGGGGGCCTTTTTCCGCGACTCGACGATCAATCGCGAAGAGCGCGAGCTGCTGATGGTGGTCACTCCGCATTTGGTCCAGCCCCTGGCCGCCGATGCCAAGCTGCCGGCCTTGCCCGGTGAACGCCTGCGCAGCTACGACCCGAACTTCTATCGCATGTTCTTCCTCGAGAACGGCAACTTCGACAAGCGCAGCGGGCTATCGCAATGAGCCAGAACATGAGCCAGACGTTCCTGGCCATCACCCGCAACAGCACCGATCTTGAGTGGCTGCAAGGCGCCCTGGCGCCCCTGGGCCAGGTGGTAGGGGCCGATGGCAGCCTCGACGAGTTGCTGGCGCTGGTGGACGTGACTTTCGCCAACCTGGTATTCGTCGGCCTCGACCGCGAGCATGTGGTGGCCCAGGCCGCACTGATCGAAGGGGCCCTGGAAGCCAAGCCGATGCTGGCGATCGTCGCCCTCGGCGATGGCATGGACAACCAGTTGGTCCTCAACGCCATGCGTGCCGGCGCCCGGGACTTCGTCGCGTACGGCTCGCGTTCCAGCGAAGTTGCTGGTCTGGTCAGACGTTTGAGCAAACGCCTGCCGGCAGTGACGCCCAACACCCAGATGGGCGGCCTGACCGTGCTCTACGGCGTGCAAGCCGATAGCGACGGCGCACTCCTGTCCGGGCACCTGGCCCTGGTGGTGCAAAAGAGTGGCCAGCAAACCCTGCTGCTGGACCTCGGCCTGCCCCGTGGCGACAGCCTGGCACTATTGGGGCTGGAAAGTTCGTTCCACTTCGGCGATGCCCTGCGCCACCTGCGGCGCCTGGATACCACCCTGATCGACAGCGCCTTCACCAGCACTGAAGCCGGCTTGCGCATCCTCGCCTACGCCAGTCACGACGAGCCCCTGGAACACACCAGCGCAGCCGAGCTGTACATGTTGCTCAGCGCCTTGCGCCAGCACTTCCAGCACATCGTGGTGAACCTCGTTGGCCAGCCCGACAGCGAGGCTCTGCGGACCTTCGTCAGTCATTGCGACAAGCTGATCTGGTGCACCGACCAGAATGTCCTCGACTGCCGGCGCAACCTGGCGGTCCTCAATCACTGGCGCGAAAAGGGCATGAAACTGGAGCACGCCCGCTTGCTGGTGGACCGCTACCTGCGCGCCGTCACTCCGGATTCCGAAACCCTGGGCAAGACTTTCGGCCTGGACGTGATCGCGGTGCTGGCCTACAGCCCGGAGGTGCGCCTGAACGCCAAGAACCAGGGAGTCACCCTGTTTGAAATGGCCCCCCGGGAGAGCCTGACCCAAAGCATTCGCACCTTGGGCGAACGCCTGGCCAAGCGCTCCGAAGGCCTGCCCAAGCCCAAGGCCGGCTGGCTCAACAGAATCATGGGGGGCAGATGAGCGGCGAAAAACTCTTTGGCGCCCCGGCTCGTCCGGCACCGGGCAATAGCGATCACGAAGGCCTGAAGCTGGTACTGCATCGCTACATCATCGATGCCATCGAAGACTCGGGGAAAAACCTGCTGGAAAGCTCACGGCAGAACCTCTCGCAGTTCGTCACCGACAAAGTGGCGGAGTACATCGCGCGCATGCACCTGGCGATTTCCCGCTATGAAATGGAACGGCTGGCGGAGGAAATCGTCGATGAGCTGACCGGCTTCGGCCCCCTGGAAGTGCTGCTGCGCGATCCGGCGGTGACCGAGATCCTGGTCAACGGCCCGCACCGGGTATTCGTCGAGCGCGACGGCGTGCTGCACCAGAGCGACCTGCGTTTTATCGACGCCCACCACGTTGAGCGGGTCATGCAACGGATCCTTGCCCCCTTGGGTCGACGCCTCGACGAGTCCTCGCCGATGGTCGATGCTCGCCTGCCGGACGGCAGCCGGGTCAACGCCATCATTCCTCCCATCGCCCTGGACGGCCCCTGCCTGTCGATTCGTAAATTTCGCAAGGACATGCTCAAGAGCAGCGACCTGATCGCCATGCAGACCATCGACCTGGCGATCTTCGAGTTTCTCCAGGAGGCCGTGGGCAAACGCTGCAACATCCTCATCAGCGGCGGCACCGGTACCGGCAAGACCACCCTGCTGAACATCCTCAGCCAGTTGATCAATCCCCACGAACGGCTGGTGACCATCGAAGACGTGGCCGAACTGCAACTGGGGCACCCCCATGTGGTGCGCCTGGAAACCCGCCCGCCCAATGCCGAGGGCCATGGCGAGGTCAAGGCCAGCGACCTGATCCGCAACGCCCTGCGGATGCGCCCGGATCGGATCATCCTCGGTGAGATCCGCGGCGTGGAAGTACTGGATGTACTGACCGCGATGAACACCGGCCACGATGGTTCCATGAGTACGGTACACGCCAACAACGCTCAGGATGCCCTGTTGCGCCTGGAGACCCTGGTGGGCCTGACCGGTCGCCAGATCGCCGAACGCACCTTGCGGCAGATGATCTGCGCGGCCCTGGATGTGGTGATCCAGTTGACCCGCCTGCCCGATGGCCGGCGCTGCGTCAGCGAAGTGGTGGAGGTGGTGGGCATTCGCGATGACATCTATGTCACCAACACCCTGTTCCGCCTGGATCGCCGCAGCGGCTTTGGCTTCGGTTTCCTGCGCGAGGCGCTGCACCCGGCGGGTGACAAACTGCGCCGCGAGAGCGGGCTGAGCGTCAATTGAACCGGCGAGGTAGCCCATGATCGGCCTGCTGCTTACCTTGATCTGCCTGATTCTGCTGGGGCTTTCCGGCTGGCTGTTCTACCACGGTGTGCGCAAGACCGAGCGTGAGCGAGTGCTCAACCGGCTGGCCGAAGGGCAACCCGAGCTGAGCCCGCAACGCAGTCCATGGATCGGCCTGGAGCGCGCCTTTGCCCGCGCCGGCCTGGGCCAGCCCAGTGAGCGCCTGGGCCTGTGGCTGGTGGTGTGGGCAGTGCTGATGTTGTTGGGCTACCTGCTGGGGGACTGGCTCGGACTGCTGGGCTGCCTCTTCGGCCCACCGCTGCTGTTGCGGCTGTATATCGCCTGGCTGTACCAGCGCCGGCTCAAACGCATGATCGAACAACTGCCGCCCTTGCTGGATCACAGCGTGCGCAGCCTGAAGTCCGGACGCACCCTGGCAGACGCCGTGCTGGGAGCCATCGAGGCCAGTAACGATCCGCTGAAACAAGCCATGGGGCGTATCCAGCGCAACGTGCAACTGGGGGTCAATCTGCCGGACGCGGTCAACGATTTCGCCGAGTTCTACGAGCAGGACGAGTTACGCATGTTCGCCCTGGGCCTTAAGGTCAATCACCGATATGGCGGCAACGCCAGCGAGCTGCTGGAGAACCTGATCAAGCTGATTCGCGAGCGGGAACAAGGGGCCCGACAACTGAGCGCGATGACCGGCGAAACCCGCATGACCGCCTGGGTCCTGGGAACCCTGCCGCTGCTGCTGGTGGGCTACTTCATGCTCACCAACCCGGGCTACATGCTGGGCATGTGGCACGACCCTTCCGGACAGAAAATGCTGATCACTGCCGTGTGCTTGCAGATCTTCGGCTGCCTGGCCCTGTGGCGCATGTTGAGGAGTATCTGAAATGCTTCTGCTGGCCGCTGCGATGCTGTTTTTAGGTGCCTTGCTGCTGCTTGGCAACGGCGTGCTGGAGCAACGCCGGCGCGAGCGCCAGGTTGCCCAGCGCCTGCAAGGCAACCTGACCCGTGACAACCGCCTGGGCAGTTGGCTGCGACAGTTGGGCGACAGCCGCTTCGGCCAGCGCGCCGTCAGCATGGACAGCGAGACCCAGACCCTGCTCAACCGTCTGGGCTGGCGTCGCGCCAGCCAGCGCTCGCTGTTCGCCGCCAGCCAGATCGCGACCCCGGTGCTGGCGGTGTGCCTGGTGATCTTTGTCCAGGAAGTGGCATTCCCCAACGCACAAAGCAAATGGCTGGTACCGATGCTGGCGGCCGGGGCCGGTTATCTGCTGCCCAAGCGCGCCCTGGCCTACGCCGCTCACCGCCGGCAGAAGCAGATCGCCCTGGAGATTTCGACCTTCATTCCCTTGCTGCGCATTCTGTTCGAGTCGGGCATGGCCGTGGAACAGGCCCTGCGGGTCCTGAGCAACGAAGCCGGGAAGCTGCTGCCGGAACTGACCCACGAGTTGCGCCTGATCCTGGCACGGGTCGATTCGGGCCTGGAGCTGGGCCAGGAGCTCAGCCAGACCGCGACCCTGCTGGCGGTGGACGAATTCACCGACACCTGTGTGATTCTCCAGCAACTGGTACTGCAAGGCGGCGGGGCGATGAAATCCCTGCAGGCCCTCAAGCAGTTGCTCGACGACCGGCGCCTGACTCGCCTGCAGGAATACATATCGAAAATGTCGGCCAAAATGTCGGTGGTGATGATGCTGTTTCTCTTCCCCGCCTTGTTGATCGTGCTGGCCGGGCCGGGCTTCACCGCCATCGCCCGGGCCTTTGCTGCCTAGAGGGAATCGGATGAAAGCCATGATTGTCGCCACCAGTTTGTTGCTGCTCGGCGGATGCGCCAGCAACGGCCAGGTGCCGTGGGCAGCCCTGACCCACTCCGCCAGTTGCGCCAAGCTCAGCTCCGAGCAGGAACTGGCGGTGAACCTCGCCGATGAGATGGCCAACGACGGCAAGCTGCACGCCAGCCTGGCCAACCTGCAGAACCTGCCGGACAACCTCGCCGAAGTGCGGGTGCGCAAGGCCCGGGTCTACCGCCTGCTGGGCCGTAATGAGGCCGAGCCACTGTACCGCAGCCTGCTGGGCTCCTGCCTGGCCGCCGAGGGCGAGCATGGCCTGGGCCAATTGGCGGCGGCCCGGGGGGACAACGGCCAGGCTCAGGCTCACCTGCAAAGGGCGGCGCGACTGGCACCGACCAATGAAAAAATCCGCAACGACCTGGGGGTCGTCTACCTCAACCAGTTGCGCATCGAAGATGCACGCTTCGAATTCCTCACCGCCATCGAGCTCAAGCAGTCCGAGCCGCTGGCGGCCATCAACCTGGTGACCCTGTTGCTTTATCAGGACAACTGGAAGCAGGCCGCCGAAGTGGTCAGCCAGGCCAACCTGAATCCCCAGCAATTTTCCCAGGCCCAGGCCCGCGCCGAGGCGCTGGGGAAACCCGCGACAACCACGGCCTCCGTGCCCCAGGTGGCGAAGGGTTCCACGACCCTGCAGCCCGAGGCCACGCCGTCCAAGGAGCGCTGAAATGAAACTGCCCATGCTCTGCTGCACCGCCCTGCTGACCATGCCTCTGGCTGTCCAAGCCATCGATGCAGGCCCCGCCTCGCCCCAGCAGCAAGAGACCGAAGGCTGGCTGCTGTTGCAAAGCCGCAACCTGGCCGCCTCGCCGCAGCCACAGTCGGCGACCCCCACGGAACGTGAGCTGGCGTTGCAACGCTGGTTGAAAAAATACCACTACGAAATTCCGGACCTGTACGACCCGGATGCCGGTGGCAAGGTGGAAACCAAGTAGCCAGGAGGCAATCAAGCGGCGGCAAGCTCATCACCGCCGCCATGCACTGCTCGTTATCAGTGGGCGGTGACCCGCTGGCGCAGCCCCGAATTGCTCGGTGACAAGGCCAGGGCCAGTTGCGTGCGGTTGTGCATGTGGGTCAGCCGCAGGACCTGGGAAACGTAGAGTTTTACGGTGTTTTCGGTGATCCCCAGTTCACAGGCGATCTGGTAGTTGGTCTGCCCCTTGCCCACCAGTCGCGCCACGTCCAGTTGTCGTGGCGACAGCTGGTTGAAGATGGCCGGAATCTCGATGGCATCCCCGTCTGCGCTGTCGCCCTGAGACTCCTCGCTGCGACTGGCGGCGGGGGTACGCCGTACCTTGTCCAGGTCCTGGTAGAGATCGTCTATGGACTCCGAAAGAAACTGCAGCTTCTGGTTCAGGTGCCCCAGGTGCAGGTTCTTCTGCCGCTCCTGCAAGGCGACTTCCTGACGCTGCAGGCCTTCGAGGAGTTCGTCCAGGTCGATGGGTTTCTGGTAGTAATCGGCAATGCCGGCGCGCAGGGCCTTGATCACGTCCTGTTTGTCCGCCTGCCCGGTGAGCATGATGGCTTCGAACACCCGATGCTTGCCGGCCAGGCGCTGCAGTTCCTGCACCAGCTGGATACCGTCCATATCGGGCATGTGCAGATCGCAGAGCACCAGGGAGATTTCCGGGTCCTTGTTGAAGCACTCCATCGCCTGGAGGCTGGACTCGCAAGGAACACAACGGTAACCACTGCTTTCAAGAAACTCGCAAAGTTCTTCGACAATCAGTGGCTGATCATCGACCACGAGCACTTTCATCTGTGAGGTGAGCTTGTTCACGTGCTACTCCGTGCGGGCCATTCGTCGACTGGCCACTCCTGTCCTGCCTCGCATGATCCAGGCAGCTACACATAAAAACCTAGACCCACTTTCCGACTATGTACATCGCATTAATCAGTCCGGCGACTAATGGATCACGCTCACAGTTAAGACCATTCCAGCCAGTACAAAGGGAGCAAATGGGTATTTTTTTGACAAGCGCCTGCCGGTCCCTCCCTCTTGGGGCTCAAGCCCTTGTTTCTGCTGAAACCAGAGCCTGGGCGCGATCAGCAACCACACCAGGCTGCACAGCCCAGCGCCGATAAAGGCCCCCAGTAAGTGCTCCGGATCGCAGAGCAGCCCCAGGGCCGCCATCAACTTGACGTCCCCCGCCCCCATCCGCCCCATGGCATACCCGGGCAAAGTGAACAGCAGGGCCAGCAACAATGCCCAACCACCCTGTGCGGCACTGGCCCCCAGCCAGGTACTGCCGGTCCACAACAGGTATAGGCCGGCCAGCAGCGCGACGCCCAGAGTCAAGCTGTTGGCGATCTGCCGCTGACGCAGATCCTGCAGCGCACAGATTGCCAACCAGATCCACAAAACCCAGAAATGCATCGCCTAAGAGGGTTCCTTTTGCCGGATTGATCCTATGCTCAATGGACATAGTGGTTGTCAGGGTAGACGCACTCATGAAACCGGGCCTCCCTAGAAAGCAGAAAGGTGCTGTGGCGATCGAGTTCGCCGCCGTGTTCGTGATCTTCTTCGCAGTGTTTTACGGCCTGGTCAGCTACAGCCTGCCGCTGCTGATGATGCAATCCTTCAACCAGGCGACCGCTGAAGCGGTGCGCCGGGCCGTGGCGGTCGACCCCAATACTGACGACTACGCCACCACAGTGCAGGACCTGGCCAACACGGTGGTGCAGAACCAGACCAACTGGATTCCGCCGGCCTTCAACTTCGCCGCCACCGACCACAGCGCGGTGTACGCCAACGGCGTACTCACAGTACGGATCGACTACCCCACCCAGAAACTCACCCAGGTACTGCCGCGCCTGGTATTACCGGTGGTCGGCCCGGTGCCCAACCTGCCCACCAACCTGAGCGCCATCTCGAGTGTGCAATTTTGACCTCTGGTGACAAGCTGCTTGGACGCTTGCTGGGGCGTCAGCCACTCCCCGCCGACGAGTCCCGGGTCCCGCCCCAGGCTGTTGGCCTGCAACTGGTACTCGACCCCCAGGGCCGGGTCCTCACCAGCAGCGGGCCATTGCGTCATGGGCTGGCCCAGTTGCCCCCCAGCGCCGAACCATCGCACCTGCTGGACTACATCCTGCCCGGCAGCACCCTGGCCCTCGAAGGCCGTCCCGCCGACTGGAGCGGACAAGTGCTGGACCTGGACCTGCGCGGGCTGGGTGGCAAGACCTTGCACCTGCGCGGCTGGCTCCAGCCCTGGGGCTCGCAATGGTTGCTGCATCTGCTGGACATCGGCGACCTGATCCAGCAACGCCAACAGGCCCTGAGCCGTGAGCAATGCCAGATCTTCGCCGCGCAGATCAGCGAACAGATCCGCCTGTGCAACCTGACCCGCCTGCCGGACGTGCTGCACGACCAACTCGCCGACCTGGCCCGCTACTGGCACATCCCCTGCCTGGGCCTGGCCTTGCTCGACGAACAGGAACAAAGCTGGGTCATCCACAGTTGCTACAGTGCCCATGACTCGCCCCGGTTGTGGCATGACGACCAGGACCTGGGGACTGGCCTGGATAGCCTGAGCGGCAATACACCGCTGCATCTGAATCAAATCCAGGGCCTGAATGAACACCCGCGATTGCAGGGCATCTTCGGTCATCGCGAAGGTTTTCTGGTGCCCTACCGGGACGACCATGGCGTCGCGGCCTGGCTGCTGTGCGGCTGTTACGCCGTACAGCAACACGCGCCCAACCTGCTGGACCGCGACTGGCTGATGCTCACTGCGGCCCTGGCCGGACCACTGCTCAGCCGCCTGCGGGAACAGCGTCATCACCTGCACCTGGAGCGCCTGGAAGCCCTGCAAGGGCTGCTGGGCACCGGTTGGTGGGAACTGCGCGCCGACACGGCCGAAGTGTTGCTGGCCAAGCCTCTGGCCGCCAGCCTGCAACTGCCCGCCGACAGCAACAGACTCAGCGTCCAGGAGTGGCTGGAACTGATTCATCCCGCCGACCGCGCCGAACTCAACAGCCGCCTGCAGGCCCTGAAGCTGGGCAAGCCGCTGCTGCTGTGCGTACGCCTGCACGAAGCTGACCCGAGCGCGGCGACGCGCTGGTACCGTTTGCAGGGCCAGGCCCTGGGACGAGGGGAACAGCAACGACTGGTGGGGTTCATGCTGGATATCAGCGATATCAAGAACCAACAGCAACAAGCCGCTGCCGCCCATGCCCGCCTGGACAACCTGATCGCCAGCTCGCCGGCGGTGATCTATGTCCAGCGCTACCTGGAAGGCGCTCTGCAACCGAGTTTTTTCAGCGCCAGCCTGCAACCGCTGCTGGGCTGGAGCCTGGAAGACTGCAACGAAGGCGCCGTGGCGGACTGGGTCCATCCCGAGGACCGCGACCTGTACTTCCAGCGCTGTCGCCAACTGCTGCGTGAGGGCAACGTCCATGCCCGCTACCGACTCCGGGATCGCCAGGGGAACTTTCACTGGGTACTGGACGAAGCCCGGCTGCTGCGCGATGACCTGGGCCTGCCGGTGGAAGCTGTTGGCCTGTGGCTGGACGTCACCGAAGCCACCCTGGCTGCCGAGCACGTGCGCCAGAGCGAAGAGCGCTACCGGATTCTGGTGGAAGACTCACCGGCGATGATCTGCCGCTACCGCCCGGACCTGACCCTGACCTTCGGCAACCGGCCGCTGGCGGCCTACCTGGAGTGCGCCGCCGAAGACCTGCCGGGGAGCAATCTCGGACAGTGGCTGTCCGCCGAACAGCGCGAGGGTTTTGAACGGCGGCTCACGTTGCTGAGCCCGGAGTTTCCGGTCAGCACCGCCGAGATCAACCTGCAACTGCCAGGGCGTGAACACGCCTGGTGGGTCTGGTCGGATCGTGGGGTATTCGATGAACAGGGGCAGTTGCTGGAAATCCAGGCCGTGGGCCGCGACAACACCGAAGTGCGGCGTTCCCAACAGCAACTGACGCAAAGCGCGAAAATGGCCACCCTGGGGGAAATGGCCACCGGCCTGGCCCATGAAATCAACCAGCCGCTCAACGTGATGCGCATGGCCATCGTCAATGTGCTCAAGCGCCTGAACAGTGGCGATATCCAGGTCGACTACCTGACCGAAAAACTCCATCGCATCGACGCTCAGGTCCAGCGGGCCGCTCGAGTGGTGGATCACATGCGGGTATTCGGCCGGCGCTCGGAGGTGGAGCAACAGCCCTTCAATCCGGCCCAGGCCATCGAGGGGACCCTGTCGCTGCTGGCCGAGGGCATGCGTGGCAAGGGGCTGGAACTGCGTATCAGCGAGCTGGGTTTCGAGGTTCAGGTGCTGGGCTTTGTCGACCAGTTGGAACAGGTGCTGATCAACCTTTTGGTGAATGCCCGAGACGCCCTGCTGGGCAAGCAGGGGCAGCAGAAGGATTTCAAACCCTGGATTGCCGTACACGGCCAGCGCGACGAACAGTGGGTGCGCCTGTGGGTCGAGGACAACGCCGGCGGCATCGACCCGCGGCTGCTGGAACGGATTTTCGAACCCTTCTTCACCACCAAGCCGGTGGGCGTCGGCACCGGGCTCGGTCTGTCGGTGAGCTACGGCATAGTCCAGAACATGGGCGGTCGCCTGAGTGTCAGCAACGGTCAGGACGGCGCACGCTTTTGCATCGAACTGCCAATTGTCCAGGCGGATCAGATCACCAGATAGGCCCTGCCCGTCTGCCCGCAGGTGAGGTTGGCACCGACCTCGACGTCCATCAGGCTGACCCCCAATGCCGCCAGCAGGTTGTTCAACAGCGGATCGAGCAAGGGGCTCAGCAGATTGCTGATCAACGGCATGATCAGGCTGGTGACACCATTGATCAGCCCTCCCGCGCCCGCCACCACCGAACCCAGGAGGTTGGCGCTGACCGGCTGGTAAACCTGCAGGCTGATCCCGGAGATAGTGCCCGACAGGCTGTTGACGAGGTTGTTGGTCGGGGCAGCGTTCTGGTAGCTCGGCGCCTGGTTGACGTTCGGGGGGACGGAAAAATCCGGCGCACCGCTTGAGTAAGTCAGGTCCCGCCCCAGGTTCGGCCCGGTCTGGCTGCGCCCCAGCGAAGCGTCGACCTTGATGCCGATGCCCCCGGCGGCGAAGGCTGTGCGTGCTGGCCCGCAACTGCCGATCCCGAGAATCTTGCGACAGGTCCAGATGCCCAGGTCGATGATCGGCAGCGGCGTCACCACAGGTTGCGTCGAGGAAGAGAACGTCGTGTTGGGATCAATCTGCCCGACCTTGATGTCGGCCAGGGACGATTCGCTGTGCGCCGTGAGGCTTTTGCTTCCGGTGTTGCCCGTCGGACAGCTGTAGTTGGTGACGTAGGCCTTGGCGCCCCCCAACTCCAGGTTGATGTCGATTCGCGGAGAAGGCAGCACTTGCGGGTCGACTTGCTGGCAGCCGGCGCCCAGCAGGCAGCCCACGGAGTTGATGGTGGCCGCCAGGTTCAGGCTCAGGACACTGTTGAGGGTCGGTGTCAGCGAACCCACCAGCCCCAGCACGGCATTGGCCAGGCCGGTCACCCCGGACAGGCCCGTGAGGTTGACCGAAACCAGCGTCCGTACCTGGGCTGTGCTCACATAGATGCGATTGGCTCCCAACGGATCGAGGATGGCCAGCCGAGGGTCACCGACCGCCGAGAACTGCGGTGGCTCGATGACCTTGACCCTGACCGTCACACTGGCCAGGCCCAGCAGGTTGGCCGGTATTACCGCCGCCACCGCGCTCTTGCTGTTGGCCAGTTGAACCATCGCTTGCAGCAGTTGGAACAGCTGCACGTTGGCATCCAGCGCGGTGGACACGGCACCGGTCTGCAGTTTCAGGATGTCCGCCAGTTCCAGCTCCGGTATCTGAGCACTCACCGCCGCCTGCAGGCTCCCCAGGGCCGCCAGTATGTCGGCGGTCGCGCCATTGGCCTGGACCACGGTGGCAGCAGTCTGGATCAGTTGAGTCAGGCTCGCCTGGGTGTTGAGCAACTGGGTGTAGTTGCCGGCGGCGACGCCCAGGTCGATGGCCAATTGGTCGAGGTAGCTCAGCAAATTGATATCGCTGTTGAGCAGGCCATTCCAGCCCACGGCACTGATGTTTAGACTGCCGCCGAGCATGTTGCCCACCAGGGCATTGAGCAACGCTGAGTTGGCGCTGTTGACGGTGGCGATGGTGCTGCGAATGCTCAGTTGCGCCAGCGGTGGCGTGGGTGCAGCCGCAACGGCTGTGGCCGTGAGCTGCGTGGTGAGGTTGATCGGACCTGGCGAGAACAGCGCAGCAACACCCGAGGCCACACTGATGGGGACGGTGTTAGTGGCGATTACCTGCACAGCCGCCGACTGCGCCGGGTTGGCATTGAAGGTACGCAAACCGTCGGCTCCGGTGCTCAGGAAGCCGCAGTTGGTGGTCAGGGTATTGCCGGCGGCGACGACGAAGCCATTGCGCACTGCACTCTGCCCGACATAGGTGGCCGCCGTCAGGCCGGCCAGGCAATTGCCGCCACGGCTGACGGCTTCCAGCGCCGCGTTGTCCGCTACCCGCTGCAACTTGCGCTGCTCCATGTAGAGCCGGCCGCTGTCCACCACCAGCAGCATCAGCAACAGCGCCAGGCCCAGGGTCGTTGCCGCCATCAGGCCAATGGCGCCACGTTGACGGGCCGGGCCGGTAAACCGCTTCAGAGGAGACATCGGGGCACTCCTTTACCGGCTCGCAGCCGAGCGCACTCTCCATCGATGCACAGCAGTGTAGTCAAAGGCCCGGGCCTGCGCTGGCAGGCTGCCAGCTCGCCTGACTGTCGGCGCAAAGGCGCGCCACAGGCTGTCTGCGGCGCTTGCCAAAGCCGGTGCTCCTGCCTGGTAAAGGCCTCAGTGCGGCGGGTAGTTCTGCAGGATTCGCATCACCGTAGTACGCACCGCAGTCGTGCGGTCGGCGGGATTGGGCGAGCTGCTGAGCATTTGTTCATCACTGCCACGCCACACCAGCCTGCCGTCCTTACCGTCCAGCAAGTCGATCTGAAGGGTCGCCACCTTGTAGGTGATGTTACGGGTCTCGTTGTACATCGGGCCGCCCCAGTAGCCATTCCATGGGCCACCCCAGCCTCCACCATAGTGGGTGGTGACCTGTTGCTGACGGTCCTCGACGATCAGATACGCCTGGACATTCAGGTCCGCCCGGCTCCCGCCCTGGGCCGGGCGCAGACCCCGCTGGTCCAATTGCTCGGCCACCGCCTGACGGATGCGCTGCTCGGTCAGGTCACTCTTGATGCGCGGATCGTCGGGGCGATATTGCAGGGCGGGTTCTTTCCAGCTCCAGCTGCGGTAGGCGCCAAAGTCCCGGCTGGCGTCAAAGTCATGATTGATCTGGTCAGCAGCGCAAGCACTGAGCAAGGCGGCACACACCAGTAACGCGATTCGATGGAACATGCTGTTTCTCCGCGTGAAGAGCAAAAACGGGCATCGTTCAACTAACTGGGAGGATAGGCGGCCATGGCCTTTTGCACTGCCTCACGCAGCGAATCGGCACGTTCACTCAGGCTGCCCCTGCTGCTGGTCTCGGCACTGGCGCTCCACACCGGCTGGCCGCTGGCGCCGTCAAACAGATTGACCCGGACCACCACGACCTCCACCTCGTAGGTGCGCACCACCGGCACGCTGCCGTACATGCCGTAACCCGGCCCGTAGCGGTTGTACCCCCCGTACCCACCATAACCATAATCGTCCCGGACCTGGCGCAGGCGCTTCTCCAGGTGCAGGTCGGCGCTGACCCACAGGTCCGCCGGACGCAGGTCTTGCACCGGTCGCAAACCCTGCTGATCCAGGGCATTGCTGACCGCCTCGGCGATCTGCGCCGAGTCGGCCCAGGCCGAGCCGTTGGGCAGGCGCCCATTGAGCCAGGCCCAGTTGCGGTAGCGCCCATAGTCCCGTTGCGGAGCCGGATAGGCGCTGCGGTCGAAGGTGTTGGCCGCTTGCGGCGGCGCCGGTGGCAGAGGCTTGCTACTGGCGACGTAGGGATTGCTGCCCTGACAGGCGGCAAGCCCGGAACACAGGAAGATCAGACCCAGGCGGCGTTTCATTGCGCACTCCGTTAGACCGGCCGGCACAGCCAATGCAGATAACGCCCAAGCCCGGCAAAACCTGGGTGTCGGCGGTGAGCCAATTCCATCTCCAGCAGATCCGTCAGCTCGGCGCGAGCCTGGAATTCCACCGGCATGTAATCGTGGAAAACCCGCACTCCGCTCTGGGTTTCGACTCGCCACAAGCCCTCAAGTTGCGCCGCCAGCTCGCGCGGATCAAGCGGTTGTTGTGGGGTCAGGCTCTGCTTCTCGCCGGCCATGTCGTTCTTGCGCAGCTTGCGGAAGTGGCCCTTGAGCAGATTGCGATAAACCAGGGCATCGCGGTTATAGAAGGCCAGGGACAGCCAGCCGTCGGCGCTGGTCAGTTGGTGCAGCACCGGCAGGATCGCGTGGGGTTCAGCCAGCCATTCCAACACCGCATGGCAGAGCACCAGGTCGTAGGGCTCGGTGAGCTGCCCCAACAACTCCTGCCAGGGCGCCTGGATGAAGGTCGCCTGCTGCCCGGCCTCGGCAAAACGCTGGCGGGCGCCTTCGAGCATCGGCGCGGCGGGCTCGGCCAGCGTCACCTGGTGCCCGTGCTGGGCCAGCCACAGTGACATGTGCCCAAGGCCGGCACCGATATCCAGCACTCGCAGCGGCCGCTCGGGCAGGCTTTCCTTGAGGTCGGCCTGGAGCACCGCAAGGCGGATCGCGCCTTTGGCGCCGCCATAGATCTTCTCGGCGAAACGAGTGGCCAGTTGGTCGAAATGCCGATCGCTCATGAGCAGAACCGCCGTTCGCTGTCCGCCAGCTTGCTGCGCACCACCTGGTCCATGTCCAGTCCCAGTTCACTGCATAGCAACAGCAGGTAGAGGACGATATCGCCTACCTCCTGTCCGGCGTGAGCCAGCTTGTCCGCGGGCAGTTGTCGCGACTGCTCCTCGGTCAGCCACTGGAAGATTTCCACCAGCTCCGCCATCTCGACACTGGCGGCCATGGCCAGGTTCTTCGGGCTGTGAAATTGCCGCCAATCGTTGTGGTCACGAATGGCGTGCAGGCGTTGGGTCAGTTGCTCTAGATTCATCGGGGTCTCCTGAAGGCGTATAGCTTCCGGGGGATAGCCGTGGGACGCAAGAGTGCTTTCGCCGGCCGGTCGGCTCCTACAGAATGAGCGGCCCCGGCAGCTTCTATGCTTAACAGGGAACTCGCTGCGGGCATTCATGGCCCAAGGTTGAGCTCGGGCACCCGCCCCCTCTTTCATCAGGACGCACACATGCAGGTAGAAAGTTTCTTCGAGTGGCTTGGCCAGGCCATAGGTTCGGTCATCCGGTTTATCGTCGACCTGCTCAGCGGGTTGTTCAATACCCTGACCCACGCCGGTGGCAACTTCGTCGACGGACTGTCCCGGGCCCTGGGAATGGACACCTCCATTGTCAGCATCATTGGCCTGATCATCGGCCTGATGTTCCTCTACTCGGCGATCCGCGCCTTCATGCGCGCCTCGATCATCCTCGGCATCATCTGGCTGGTGCTCGGTCTCTGGCTGCTGAGCTGGATCATCCACTGATTCCCTTCTGAAACCTCGGCGCCTCTCGTCGCCGAGGCTACAATGCCGGCTCTCGCAAGGAGCCCGCATGTCCCCCCTGATCACCGATTGGCATCATCGCCCCACCCATCGCCGCGTCTGGGCCCTGGCCGCGCCGATGATCCTGTCGAATATTTCCGTGCCCCTGGTGGCCCTGGTGGACAGCACCGTGATCGGTCACCTGCCACACGCCCATCAGTTGGGGGCCGTGGCAGTAGGCGCCAGCCTCTATACCTTCCTGGCCTGGGCCATGGGTTTTCTGCGCATGGGGGCCACCGGCTTTGCCGCCCAGGCCGCCGGCCGCGGCGACGGGGCTGCCCTGCGCCAGATCCTCCTCCAGGGCCTGTTGCTGGCCCTGGGCCTGGCACTGCTGCTGGGGGCCATCGGCGTGCCGCTGAGCGGCGCGGCCTTGCACCTGATGCAACCCTCGGCGGGCCTGGACCAGATGACCCGGGCATTTTTCCACACCCGATTGCTGGGCCTGCCAGCGGCCCTGGCCAGCTTCGCCCTGGTGGGCTGGTTCCTCGGCACCCAGAATGCCCGGGCACCGCTGGCCATACTGCTCAGTACCAACCTGGTGAACATCGCACTCAACCTGTGGTTCGTCCTGGGCCTGGACTGGGGCGTGGTGGGCTCGGCCCGGGCCTCGGTGATCGCCGAATGGACCGGGGCATTGATCGGCCTGGCCATGACCCGGCCGGCCCTGCGCGCCTATCCGGGACGGATCGTCTGGGCCGCGCTGCGCCGCTGGCAAAGCTGGCGCCCGCTGCTGGCAGTGAACCGCGACATCTTCATCCGCAGCCTGGCCCTGCAATCGGTGTTTTTCCTGATCACCGTACAAGGCGCCCGCCTCGGGGATGCCACGGTGGCAGCCAACGCTCTGCTGCTCAACGGCCTGTTGCTCACCGCCCATGCCCTGGACGGACTGGCCCACGCGGTGGAAGCCCTGTGCGGCCACGCCATCGGCGCCCACGATCGCCAGGCCCTGCGCCGTTCGCTGGTGGTGGCCGGTGGCTGGTCATTGCTGGCCAGCCTGGGATTCGCACTGATGTTCTTGCTAGGCGGCCACCTGTTCATCGAGATGCAGACCAACATTCCCGAGGTCCGCCAGACCGCCTTCACCTATTTGCCCTACCTTGCCGTACTGCCCCTGATCGCCGTCTGGAGCTACCTGCTGGACGGCCTGTTCATCGGTGCCACCCGAGCCCGGGAAATGCGCAACGGCATGCTCCTCACCGTGCTCCTGCTACTGCCCTTCGCCTGGGGCCTGCAAGGCTTCGGCAACCACGGCCTGTGGCTGACCTTTCTGCTGTTCATGCTCCTGCGCAGCCTGACCCTGGCAGCCTTCGCCTGGCACCTGGAACGACGCGATGGCTGGTTTGCCGGGGCTCACTGAGTCGGCGTCGACTCGACAAAGCCACTGACCCGATCCAGTACCGGCGCCAGCCCACGCAAGGGGCGAGACAGGGCGGCCACCAGCGTGGCGTGGCCAGTGCGGGAGAAATAGAACTCCTGCACCGGTACTCCAGCCGCTCGCAGCTTGCTGGCCAGGCCACCGGTATTACGCTGTGGGTTGACCAGCGAATCATCATCGGACGCTATCAGCAGCGCCGGCGGTGCGCCGCGGCTGACGTGGTTGATCGGCTGCGAGTCCGGCGGCGAATCAGGGTAGAAAAACACCGGGCGCACCTCAGGGTTGCGGATCGGCAGAAAGTCATAGGGCCCGGCCAGGCCGATCCAGCCCTTGATGATCTGCGGCGTAAGCCCGACTTGCCCCAGCAAGCGCGAGTCCAGGGCGAGCATGGCCGCGTTGTAGGCACCAGAACTGTGCCCCATCAGATACAACCGCCGCGGGTCGGCGCCAAACTCGCCGATATGTTCATGGGTCCAGGCCACGGCGCGGGCCGCGTCTTCAAGAAAGGCCGGATAGCGCACCTGTGGATACAGCCGGTAGTCCGCCAGGACCGCCACCATGCCCCGCGAGGCCAGGGCCTCGCCGACAAAGTCGTAGTCGTTGCGCGAGCCGCTGTTCCAACTGCCACCGTAAAAGAACACCACCACCGGTGCACCGGGAACCACCTGCCGGGGCTGATAGACATCCAGCTTCTGCCGTGGATCGCTGCCATAGGCAATGTCCCGGGTCTTGATAAAGGTGCTGTCGGGGGTCAGGGAATTAAGCGCCTTGAGCGGTGAACAGGCCGCCAGCAGGCTAAGCACCAGGGTGCCGAACAGCAGACGCCAGGCGCCTTTCGATGTATTGAGCATCAGCAAGCCTCGTTGCGCCCACCATGGACGCCTCTTTGCAGGCTAGCTGAAATGAAACGGTGCCCCCTCTTCCGTGGCGAACCTGGAAACCGTTCAAAAAAAAGCCGCGCCCTCCATCGCAGGGCGCGGCTTTGTGCCGGGACGGAACAGGCATCACTGGGGATGCCCGGGCCTTCAGGACGACAGGTAGGACGAGCGGGTCAGGCCCAAGCGCAAGGCGTCGAGGAACTGGGTGCGTTCGGCGGCGCTGATCTTGGCGCTGGCCACTTTATCGCGGTAATGAGTCATCAACTCCTCCGGCGACAAGTGCACGTAACGCAGCATGTCTTCGATGGTGTCGTGGGTCTCGATCCCGGCGTGGTACACGCTGCCATTGGGCCGCTGGTAGATGTTCACCGAGTCGGTGTCACCGAACAGGTTGTGCATGTCGCCGAGGATTTCCTGGTAGGCGCCCACCAGGAAGATCCCCAGCAGGTAGTCCTCGCCCTCGTTGAGACCATGAACCGGCAGGCTGGTCTCGATGCTCTGCTCATCGACGTACTGCTTGATCTTGCCGTCGGAGTCGCAGGTCAGGTCTTGCAGCACCGCGCGACGCAGCGGCTCTTCGTCCAGACGGTGCAACGGCAGGATCGGCAGCACCTGGCCGATGGCCCAGGTGTCCGGCAGGCTCTGGAACACCGAGAAGTTGCAGATGTACTTGTCCGCCAGCTTGTCATTGAGTTCGTCCAGCACCTGGCGGTGGGAACGCTGACGTGCCTTCAGCGAGTTGTGCAGGCGACGGCACACGGCGAAGTAACACTGCTCGGCCAGGGCTTTTTCGGCCAGGGTCAGCTTGCCGTCGGCATACTGGGCCGCCACGTCGCTCATGTAATGCGTGGCGCGCCAGTAGGTTTCGGTGACCATCTCGATGTCGGTCGGCCCCAGCAGGTCCACCAGCCATTGCACGGTTTCCGGCAGCTCTTCCTTGTTTTCGATCTTCGGCACGTCGTCGTTGTGTTTCTCGACGTCGGTCACCTGCACCACCAGCATGGCGTGGTGGGCGGTCAGGGAACGGCCGCTCTCGGAGAAGATGTGCGGGTGCGGCAGGTTCTGCGCATCGCAGAACTCCTTGAGCATGCCCACCACCACGCCGGCGTAGTCGTCCATGTCGTAGTTGATCGAGCTGGCGTTGCGCGAGTGGGTGCCGTCGTAGTCCACGCCCAGGCCACCGCCGACGTCGATGTGATCCACCGGCAAGCCGAGGTTGCGCAGCTCGCCGTAGTAGCGGATGGCTTCCTTGAAACCGTGCTGGTAGTCCGCCAGGTTGGCGATCTGCGAGCCCATGTGGAAGTGCAGCAGGCGGATGCCCTGGTCCAGGCCGGCGGCGCGGAAGCGCTCCACCACCGACAGCAGCTGCGCCGCCGACAGGCCAAACTTGGATTTCTCGCCGCCGGTGTCGGCCCACTTGCTCGACGCCAGGGACGACAGACGCACCCGCAGGCCCACCTGTGGCTTGACCTTGAGGGAGGCCGCTTCCTCGATCACCAGGCCCACTTCGGACTCTTTCTCGATGACGATGAACACGTTGTGGCCAAGCTTCTGGCCCATCAGCGCCAGGCGAATGAACTCACGATCCTTGTACCCGTTGCAGACGATGGTGCCGCCCTTGGGCGCCAGGGCCAGGACCGCCAGCAGTTCCGGCTTGGAGCCGGCTTCCAGGCCGATGGAGACGTTCTGGGTGGCGATGATGTTCTCGATCACCGCTTCTTGCTGGTTGACCTTGATCGGGTACAGGGCGGTGTACTTGCTCTGGTATTCCAGGCGCGCGATGTTGGCGTCGAAAGCGCCGGTCAGCTGGCGTACACGGTCCTGGAGGATGTCCGGGAAGCGCACCAGCAACGGCAGGGACAAGCCGCTCTTGCGCAGCTCCTCGACCTGCTCGAACAGATCGATGGGCAAACTGCTCGGGCCATTCGGGCGAACTTCGACGCGACCGGCGTCATTGATCGCGAAATACCCGGCCCCCCAATGGCGAATCCCGTAGACACTGCGGCTGTCCGCAACGGTCCATTGGCTGCCATCGTCTTTACGTGTGCGTCGTACGGACATCGAAGTCCCCTATAAAGAAGTCATAGAGCGCCGCCCCAATTCGGGGTCGGCGCAGTCTAAAGAATGAAAATGACGATTAGCCTGCAAGCGCAATAGACCGCGCCTGCCGTGCTGAGTTTAGAAACCGTTCATGAACAGGCTCTGTGAAAACCATGGAGACGACACCTGCGTCCTGAGCCAATCAAGACAGCGTCCAGTCAGAGGTGGTTTTCACAGAGGCTGCTAGCCGCCGGACTTCTTCGCCTTGAAACCGTGCTTGACCAGTTCCGCCAAGAGTAGCTCGACATGGTCACCCTGGATTTCAATGACGCCGTCCTTCAAGGCGCCACCGGTGCCACAGCGTTTCTTCAACGTGGTAGCAAGCTCCTTGAGGGCGTCTTCGGCCAGAGGCACGCCGGTGATGGTGGTCACCGTCTTGCCGCCACGGCCCTTGCTCTCGCGACGCACGCGGGCAATGCCGTCGCCGGCCGGAATCACGGTTTGTTTGCAGATACAGGCGGCCACCGGCTGGCTACAGTCCGGGCAATGTCGACCTGCGTCGGTGGAAAACACCAGGCCACCAAGGGCGGCGAAGGATGCGGCTTTTTTGGCCACCGGCAATCCTCTTGGGAGGACAAAGACTGGTCGAAGCACATGGCGGTGCCATCGACCGCGAAGCCCCACTCAGGCAGGGGCAGCGCTACTGAGCCGGGCGCCCTTGTTTAAGAAGCAGCATCGGTTCAGCTTGAAAAGTCGCGCAGTGTAACGGCAAAAAGCCCGGTTGCTAAGAGCCAATCAGCGTCAATTTATGCAACTTTAACGACGTCGGGCCAGATAACGTTGCAAGGCGGCCAGGGAGTCCGGGCAATAGGGCTTTTCGTGGATTTCCCGCAGCACCTGATCCAGGGGAATGAAGTGCGCTTCCAGGACTTCTTCCGGCTGCAAACGCAGCGGACCGTCCCACACGGCAGAGAACGCCGAACACCAGAGACGGTTGCCGGTGTCCTCGAAAAAGAAGTGATCATGGGCAGTCAGTTCGACGCCGCTCACCCCCAGTTCCTCTTCCAGTTCCCGGGCGGCGGATTCGGCATAGCTTTCAGTCGCCAGGACCATGCCACCGGCGGCAACATCCCAATAGCCCGGGTAGATGGCCTTGCTCAGGGTGCGCCGGTGCACGCACAGCTCACCGGCAGAATTGAACAGCATGATGTAGGTGCCACGCCCGATCAGGCCGCGCTCGCGCAGCTCCGAGCGGACCATGGCCCCCAGCAGTTGGTCTTCGCCATCGACCCAGGCTATTTCTTCAGCGTCGGAGGCGGCGCGATGGGCCGCCTCATTGGTGGTCGCAACCATGGATCAGCCTTGATTGAGCAGTTGGCGCAAGTCGATGACCGCTGCGTTGGCTCGGGAAATATAGTTGGCCATGACCAGCGAGTGGTTGGCCAGGACGCCGAAGCCGCTGCCATTGAGAATCATCGGGCTCCAGACCGGCTCCTGGGAGGCCTCCAGTTCGCGGATGATCTGACGCACGCTGACCGTAGCGTTCTTTTTCGCCAGCACGTCGGCGAAGTCCACTTCAATCGCACGCAGCAGGTGCGACAGCGCCCAGGCCTGGCCACGGGCTTCGTAGAAGACGTTATCGATCTGCATCCATGGGGTTTCCACCACTTCTTCATCCACCTGCGGGCCCTGGCCCGGGGCCGGCACTTCGGTTTTCAGTGCGGTGTTGAGCTTGACCCGGCCCACACTGGCCGACAGCCGTTGCGACAGCGAGCCCAGGCGCGTCCCTACATCACCCAGCCAGTTGTTGAGGTTGTCGGCACGGGCATAGAACTGCGCGGTCTTCTGGTTTGGATCGGAGAGGCGAGCCTGGTAGCGGCTAAGGGAATTGATGCCGTCCTGGTACTCGGACTCGCTGGACGGCAGCACCCAGCTCTTGTTGTCGAAGTTGAAGCGCGGTTCGGCCTTGGCCAGGTCGGAGTCTTCAGCGGACTGCGACTGGGAGCGGGCGAAGTCCTTGCGCAAGGCGCGGGTCAGGTCGCGGACCTGGACCAGCACGCCATATTCCCAGCTTGGCATGTTGTCCATCCACAGGCCCGGTGGAAAACGGTCGTTGGAGATATAGCCACCCGGCTTGTCCAGCAAGGTACCGACCACGGTCTTCAGGGTTTCCACGGTGGTGTAGCCCACCACCATCTGCCGGCCTTCCTTCTCGGCAGCGATCTGGGCGTTCTGCTGGACCGGGAACAGCGCAGGTTCCTGACTCCAGTACCAGCCCAGGCCGCCCGTGACCAACAGGTACAGGCCCAGCAAGGTGGCCAGGGCACGACTGAACAGCAGGCCACCGAAATAGCTGCGTGTCGCCGACTTGGGTTCGGCAGCACGATCCGGCGCGCTACCTGCGCGATTCTTCCAATCCAGCATGGCTATGTCCTTTCAATCACTTGGGTTCATCGGTTCGACCACAACCCTACTCCATCGTGCCTTGCCTTGACGGGATATATCTTCCGGCAAATGCGCGCCGCGCAATGATTGCGAATCAGGCGGTCACTATAAATGAAGCACACTCCAGAGCCTATGCGACCAGTGGGTCAGGAACTGAATAACCCCGCCTTGCACATTATTGACGTACGACACTCATGGGACACAAAAGTGGTGCTAGCATAGAGCCACCAGTCGACCTCAGCATGCACCCTACCTAGTAGTCAGGATATGACCGAGCCAGAAGACCCCAGCCGTGAGCGCCTCAAGCACCACTTTGCCCAGCGGGTAATTCATCAGGCACGTCAGATTCTTGAGATATGGCAGCGTCTGCAACGCAGCGAATGGTCCACCACCGACATGTCGGAACTGTGTGAAGCCAACCTGCGCCTGCTGCGTTTCGCTGAACGCTTCGAGCAACCCGAACATACCCAACTGGCCCGCAGCATCAGCCAATCGCTGGAGGCTGTCGATGCCAATCGCGGTCGCCTGAGCAGCAACCTGATCACCGACCTCAATCGCTTGATGCAGCGTTTGTCGCGCACCGGCCTGCGCCACGGCGACCAGTTGGAACAGACCTTCCTGCCGCCGTTGCGCAAACCCATCTACGTAATGTTGCAGGATCACGACCGGGCCGAGCGCCTGGCCAAGCAACTGGAGTTCTTTGGCCTCACAGCCCAGTCCCTGGACAGCATCGCCGCCTTTCGTTCGTCCATGGTCGAGCGTTTGCCCGCGGCCATCGTCATTGATGTGGACTTCTGCGGCCCCGGCATGGGCCTGACCCTGGCAGCCGAAGCCCAGGTCGGCCTGGAGCAGAAACTGCCGCTGCTGTTCTTCAGCCTGCATGAAACCGACACCCCGACTCGCCTGGCGGCAGTACGCGCCGGCGGCCAGGAGTTCCTGACTGGCACCCTGGAAGCTTCCAGCCTGCTGGAAAAGATCGAAGTGCTGACCTGCGTCGCCCAGTACGAGCCTTATAAAGTGCTGATCATCGACGACTCCCGGGCCCAGGCACTGCATACCGAGCGCCTGCTCAACAGCGCCGGGATCGTCACCCGCACCCTGATCGAACCGATCCAGGCCATGGCCGAGCTGGCGGACTTCCAGCCGGACCTGATCATCCTCGACATGTACATGCCGGCCTGCACCGGCACCGAGCTGGCCAAGGTGATCCGCCACAACGACCGTTATGTCAGCGTGCCGATCATCTACCTGTCCGCCGAGGACGACCTGGACAAGCAACTGGACGCCATGAGCGAAGGCGGCGATGACTTCCTCACCAAGCCCATCAAGCCGCGGCACCTGATCACCACCGTGCGCAACCGCGCCGCCCGGGCGCGCAACCTCAAGGCACGGATGGTCCGCGACAGCCTCACCGGCCTGTACAACCACACCCACATTCTGCAACTGCTGGAAGACTGCAGCTTCCGCGCCCGCCGCGAGGGCAAGCCGCTGAGCTTCGCCATGCTCGACATCGACCACTTCAAGCGGGTCAACGACAGCCACGGCCACCCCATGGGCGACCGGGTGATCAAGAGCCTGGCGCTGTTTCTCAAGCAGCGTCTGCGCAAGACCGACTTCATCGGCCGCTACGGCGGCGAAGAGTTTGCCATCGTCATGCCCGACACCGATCAGGACGCCGCCTGCAAGGTTCTGGACGAAATCCGCCAGCGCTTTGCCGAGATCCATTACCCGGCCCAGCCTCAAGACCTGTGGTGCACCTTCAGCGCCGGCGTGGTGGAGATGCAAGAAGACTCCGACAGCCTGATGATGGCCAGCCAGGCGGACGAGGCGCTGTACCGCGCCAAGCACGGCGGTCGCAACCGAGTGCAGGCCGCACGGCAATCAAGTCAAAGTGCCATCTTTTCATCCGAATCCACAGATTCGGTCATAACCTTGTAATGCAAACGCAATAAATTCAGGCGCTTACCATTTTTGCCGTTGGTAGAGCCCTGATGCGCCTGAAGCTGCTGACCAATCTCAATACTCTGCTGTTAGTTGCCGTCTGCCTGGCCCTGGGGGCCACGCTCTGGTGGTCACAACGAGCCCTGGAGCGCCCCTATCTGCTGATGGAGCGCTACCTGGGACTGTCCCAGCAGTTTCAAAATCAGGTAGCGCGCAATATCGAAGACTACCTGGCCAGCGGCGACGCCCTGCGCCTGAGTAGCGCAGCCCAGGCCATTGAGGCCGTGCAAGGCGAACTGACCGAGCTGCCGCCGCAACTCGCGCAAAGCTTGCGCCCGAGCCTGGCCAGCCTCGATGACTTCAGCAAGACCGACCTGCTGGCCGCGGGCAAGCTGGCCGGCGATCCCCAGGCCCTGCTGCTGCAGGCCGAGCGGGAGCTGGGGGCCAACCTGGAACAGCTCAGCCAGTACGCCAGCGGGACCAAGACCGCAGAAGGCGCCACTTACCTGCCCTTGCTGCTCACCGCTGCGCAGCACCTGGGCAAACTGTCCCTGGCCCGGGACAAGTTGGTGAGCAGCGGCCGCAGCGAACTGGCCGCCGATGTCGAACGCGAAGTCAACAACATCAAGGCCCAGGCCGACCGGCTCGAAACCCTGCCTTTATTAGGGGTGGCCGCCAGCAGCGAATCGGGCACCGATGACTTTGCCGCCCTGATGGGCCTGGAAAACACCCAGAAAGCCACTGCCGAAGACGCCGGCATCGGCCTCAAGCGCGAACTCCACAGCCTGCTCAACCGCTACCCGGCGGAACTGCAGCGCACCCGCGAGCAGATCCAGAAACGCGCCGACCTGAGTGCCGCGACCCTGCTGAAGATCACCGCCGTGCGCCAGGCCATCGCCGAGCTGGAACCGGCGGTGCGGGCCCAGCACGGTCAGATCCAGGGCGAGGTACGGCTGATCCAGGGGCTGATGATCGGCCTGATCCTGCTGATCGCCCTGGTCATCGACACCTTGCAGCGCAAGCTGGCCCGGGTCCTGACCAACCTGGCCCCGGCGCTGTCGACCTGGGCCGAAGGCGACTTCAGCCGACCGATCCAACTGGGCAAGACCAACCGCGAACTGCACGCCATCGAAGAATCCCTCAATCGCCTGCGGGCCTACCTGGTGGATCTGGTGGGCACCATTCGCCAGAACGCCGAGCAAGTGGCCGGCAGCAGCCGCGCCCTGGCTGACCTCAGCAGCGGCCTGCACAGCGGGGCCGAGCGCCAGGCCGGCGATACCGCGCAGATCCGCGATGCCCTGGGGGAGCTGGAAGCCACCATCCAGCAGGTTGCCGGTGACGCCAGCCAGGCCGCCGATGCCAGCCGCAGCGCTGGCCTTGCGGTGCAACAGGGGCAGAAAGTCATAGGCCTGAGCCTGACCGGGCTGCACGCCCTGGTGGGTGAGGTACAGGGCAACGCGCAGATGATCGAGCACCTGGCCCAGGAGTCCGCCACCATTGGCGGCGTGCTGACCGTGATCCGCTCCATTGCCGAACAGACCAACCTGCTGGCCCTCAACGCCGCCATCGAAGCCGCTCGCGCCGGGGAAATGGGCCGCGGCTTTGCCGTGGTCGCCGAAGAAGTGCGCTCCCTGGCCCAGCGTACCGCCGGCGCTACGGCAGAGATCCAGACCCTGATCGCTGGCCTGCAGGCCGCCGCGCAACAATCGGTGCAAGGCATGCGTGCCCAGGTGGAACACGCCGAAGCCACCGCCAGCCAGGCCCAGGCCGCCGACGGTGCCCTGGACGAAATCGTTGGGGCGATCCAGACCATTGCCGACACCGCCGTGCGCATCGCCGATGTCACCGCCCAGCAAAGCGGCGCGGTCAGCGAGATCCGCGACCACAGCGAGCGCATCCATCAGTTGGGCGGCGACAACCTGCTGCGCATCGGCGAAGGCCGGGCCCAGGGCGAGAACTTGCTGGACCTCGGGGGACAATTGCATACGGCGGTGCAAGCCTTCCGCGTCTAAGCTCTGCCTGCGCCCCGGTTTTCCCTGACAAACGCCCCATCATCGGCGAAACGGCTGGCCGGGAGTGCAGCGCTCTCACCCTGCAGGCAAATGACCGGATTTAAGTGCTTGGTCACATATTTTGCGCAAACATCGGTCATCGTGCTGGCTATTGCAGAGAACTGGACAGTCATAAAGTCTTTCCGGCATAGTCGCCGGGTTCTGACAACAGCACCCCGATAACAAGGAACAACCGATGGCCACCCTACTGGTGCTTCACGGCCCCAACCTGAACCTGCTCGGCACCCGTGAACCGGGGGTCTACGGTGCAACCACCCTGGCCCAGATCAACCAGGACCTGGAGCAGCGGGCCCGTGATGCCGGGCACCATCTGCAGTATCTGCAGAGCAATGCCGAGTACGAATTGATCGAACGTATCCATGCCGCCCGCGATGAAGGCGTGGACTTCATTTTGATCAATCCAGCAGCTTTTACACATACAAGCGTCGCATTACGTGACGCGCTGCTGGCAGTGAGCATCCCATTCATCGAAGTGCATTTGTCCAACGTGCACAAACGCGAACCTTTCCGCCATCACTCCTACTTCTCCGACGTTGCGGTGGGAGTGATCTGCGGCCTTGGCGCCAGCGGTTACCGACTGGCCCTGGAGGCCGCACTAGAGCAGCTTGAACAACAAGCTAAACGCCCCTGACCGACCCTTGGGAGTTGATGATTCATGGATATCCGTAAAGTTAAGAAACTGATCGAACTGCTGGAAGAGTCCGGCATCGACGAGTTGGAGATCAAGGAAGGCGAAGAGTCCGTGCGCATCAGCCGCCACAGCAAGACTCCAGCCCAGCAGTACTACGCACCGGCTCCGGTTGCCGCCCCCGTAGCTGCACCTGCCGCTGCCGCCCCGGCCGCCGCCGCTGCTCCTGCCGCCCCCGCCGCACCTGCGCTGAACGGCACCGTGGCCCGCTCGCCAATGGTCGGTACTTTCTACCGCAAGTCTTCGCCTACCTCGCCAGCCTTCGTTGAAGTCGGCCAGAGCGTGAAGAAGGGCGACACCCTGTGCATCGTCGAAGCGATGAAGATGATGAACCACATCGAAGCTGAAACCAGCGGTGTGATCGAATCCATTCTTGTCGAAGACGGCCAGCCGGTTGAGTACGACCAACCGCTGTTCACCATCGTTTGAACCGCGGAGAGTCTTTGATGTTGAAGCCTGCGAAGTTGGAAAAAGTCCTGATCGCCAACCGCGGCGAAATCGCCCTGCGGATCCTGCGTGCCTGCAAGGAAATGGGGATCAAGACCGTCGCCGTCTACTCCAAGGCCGACAAGGAGCTGATGCACCTGGGCCTGGCGGACGAATCCGTCTGCATCGGGCCTGCGCAAGCCGCGCAGTCCTACCTGCACATTCCGGCCATCATCGCGGCCGCTGAAGTCACTGGCGCTACGGCAATCCACCCTGGCTACGGCTTCCTGGCGGAAAACGCCGACTTCGCCGAACAGGTGGAAAACTCCGGTTTCGCCTTCATCGGCCCGAAAGCTGAAACCATCCGCCTGATGGGCGACAAGGTTTCCGCCAAGCACGCCATGATCGCGGCGGGTGTTCCTACGGTTCCAGGTTCCGACGGCCCACTGCCGGAAGACGAAGAAACCGCCCTGCGCATTGGCCGTGAAGTCGGCTACCCGGTGATCATCAAGGCCGCTGGCGGCGGCGGTGGTCGCGGCATGCGCGTGGTGCACAAGGAAGAAGACCTGATCGCCTCGGCGAAGCTGACCCGTTCCGAAGCCGGCGCGGCGTTTGGCAACCCGATGGTCTACCTGGAGAAGTTCCTGACCAACCCACGTCACGTGGAAGTCCAGGTGCTGTCCGACGGCCAGGGCAACGCCATCCACCTGGGCGACCGCGACTGCTCGCTGCAGCGTCGTCACCAGAAAGTCCTCGAAGAAGCGCCGGCACCGGGCATCGACGAGACTGCGCGCCAGGAAGTCTTCGCCCGCTGCGTCAAGGCGTGCATCGACATCGGCTACCGCGGTGCCGGTACGTTCGAGTTCCTTTACGAGAACGGCCGCTTCTACTTCATCGAGATGAACACTCGCGTGCAGGTAGAGCACCCGGTTTCGGAAATGGTCACTGGTATCGACATCGTCAAGGAGATGCTCAGCATCGCCGCCGGCAACAAGCTGTCGTTCACCCAGGATGACGTGGTCATTCGCGGTCACGCCCTGGAATGCCGGATCAACGCCGAAGACCCGAAAACCTTCATGCCAAGCCCAGGCACGGTCAAGCATTTCCATGCTCCGGGCGGCAACGGCGTGCGCGTCGACTCGCACCTGTACAGCGGTTACGCGGTTCCACCGAACTACGATTCGTTGATCGGCAAGCTGATCACCTATGGGGCGACCCGTGACGAAGCCATGGCGCGCATGCGCAATGCGCTGGACGAAATCGTCGTCGACGGAATCAAGACCAACATCCCGCTGCACCGCGATCTGACCCGTGACGAAGGCTTCTGCAAAGGGGGCGTGAACATTCACTACCTCGAGCACAAGCTGGCCGAGCAACACTGATCGGCACTCGCCACACCGACAAGGCCGCTTTCGAGCGGCCTTGTCGTATCTGTCATTTGCCCCTGCGCGCCCCTTTGCCCGCCAACCGCACAGCGGCCATTGCGTGCACTCCCCGATCAACGGCCAACGCGAGCAAGAACTAGGCGTCCCCCTCGCTCCTGCGGGTCGTCTCGCGTAAACTTGCGCGCTTCTCGCGGCCCGCTAGGCTGCACATCACATATTTTCAAAGGTGCCCGCCATGCCTTGGCTGCAAGTCCGTCTCGCCATCAGCCCAGAACAAGCCGAAACCTATGAAGACGCTTTTCTTGAAGTCGGTGCCGTCTCGGTCACCTTCATGGACGCCGAGGATCAGCCGATCTTCGAACCCGAACTCAATACCACGCCACTGTGGTCCCACACTCACTTGCTGGCTCTGTTCGAAGGCGGCACTGAAGCCGCCAGCGTGCTCGCTCATCTGGAACTGCTGACCGGCAGCCCGTTGCCCGAGCACCACAGCGAAGTCATCGAGGACCAGGACTGGGAACGCAGCTGGATGGACAACTTCCAGCCGATGCGTTTCGGCCAGCGCCTGTGGATCGTTCCAAGCTGGCACGCCGCACCGGAGCCTGACGCGGTCAACCTGCTGCTGGACCCGGGCCTGGCCTTCGGCACCGGCACCCACCCGACCACCGCGCTGTGCCTGGAGTGGCTGGACGGCCAGGACCTCAAGGACTGCAATGTGCTGGACTTTGGTTGCGGCTCGGGAATCCTCGCCATCGCTGCCCTGCTGCTGGGCGCCAAGCAAGCGGTCGGCACCGATATCGATGTCCAGGCACTGGAAGCCTCCCGCGACAACGCCGGGCGCAACGGTATTGCCGACGAACTGTTCCCGCTGTACCTGCCCGAGCAACTGCCACAAGTACAGGCCGATGTGCTGGTGGCCAATATCCTGGCCGGCCCGCTGGTCTCCCTGGCCCCGCAACTGTCCGGCCTGGTGAAGTCCGGAGGACGCCTGGCACTCTCCGGCATCCTCGCCGAACAAGGCGAAGAGGTGGCTGCGGCCTATGCCCAGGACTTCGATCTGGATCCGATCGCCACCCTCGATGGCTGGGTGCGCATCACCGGCCGTCGGCGCTAGAATGGCCGCCTGCATAATCCGGATGGCCGCATGACCGACAGTTTCGTCACCCAGTGCCCGCATTGCCAAACCAGGTTCCGTGTCAGCCATGCTCAGTTGAGCGTGGCCCGCGGGGTGGTTCGCTGTGGCTCCTGCCTGCAGGTGTTCAACGCCGCGCGGCAGTTGCTTGAGCAGCGCGCCGCCAAGGAAAACGCAACGTCCAGGCCGGCGGCGAAACCGGCACCCGCGCCCGCTGCGCCGCCTAAACCCGAGCAGCCGCCCGCCCCCGCACCAACGCCGGCGGCGGCGCCTCCCCAGCGTGCCATCAGCCAGAAACAATGGTCGGCCGCCGAGATGGACCTGGATCACCTGGACCTCGACGAGGAATTGGCCAAGCTCGAGCAACGGGAGATCCAGCCGGCCAAGGCCTTTGGCCAGGAACGCGAACACCAGGAAGACAGCCTCAGTGCCCGTCGCGACCCTCAGGGCGCCGACGAAGCCCACTGGCCCGACGGCCTGTTCGGCAGCGCCAGTGAACACGACGAGTCCGAGCCCGCCGCCCTCAAGGCCCAGACGCATCAGGACGACAGCGCCCCCGAGCCGGCCCGCCCCAGTCGCACCGAGCCTTCGCTGTCCTTCAACCTGGCGGATCTGGATGACGAGCCAAAGACGCCGAAACTGCGCCATGACGACGACCTGGAACCCTTCGAGGCCCAGGTGTCCACAGACGCCGACGAACACGACGAACCATCGCCAGCAGCCTCCCCCGGCAAGAAACGCCGCGAACGCAGCGAGCCCGGAGTCAAGGAGGATGTACTGCTGGACCTGGTGGACGATCCGATCCACCTCGATTGGCAGAAACGCCGCTCGCCCTGGGGCCGGCGCCTGCTCTGGCTGCTGCTGATCCTGCTGGCCGCCGGCGGCCTGGTCGGACAATACGTCGCGTATCACTTCGACGAGCTCGCACGCCAGGACCAGTACCGGCCGTGGTTCCAGGAGTTGTGCCCGGAGCTCGGCTGTACGGTGCCATCCCGGGTGGATATCGCCCGAATCAAGAGCAGCAACCTGGTGGTACGCAGCCACCCGGAATTCAGCGGGGCGCTGGTGGTGGACGCCATCATCTATAACCGAGCGCCCTTCTCCCAACCCTTCCCTCTGCTGGAGCTGCGCTTCGCCGACCTCAACGGCCACCTGATTGCCAGCCGCAGTTTCAAACCCGGGGAGTACCTGGGCGGCGAGATGCAGGATGTGGCGGAAATGCCACCGCAGACGCCGATTCACATCGCCCTGGATATTCTCGACCCAGGACCGAAAGCGGTGAACTACAGTCTGAGTTTCCACTCGCCCGAGTGAATCGGCTGATCAGACTAACGGACAACTCTGGATTGACGACAGATTTATGACTGTATCGCTCAGATTGATCACCGGGCGATAACGGAAGAACTGTTCAGATTTTATCCAATTCAGCCTTTATCCGGTCATCGAGAGCGGGTATCATGCCAACCCTTTTTCGAACTCTCATGATCCGGCCCCACAACAGGGAAGTCCTATGTCGGCGGTACGCATCGGCCCATATACATTGCACAACGGCTTGATTCTCGCCCCGATGGCGGGGGTCACCGACCAGCCCTTTCGTCAGCTTTGCAAGCAGTTGGGCGCGGGCCTTGTAGTCTCGGAAATGGTCACCAGCGACATGAGCTTGTGGAACAGCCGCAAATCGCGGTTGCGCATGATCCACGAAGGCGATCCCGAGCCACGCTCGGTACAGATTGCCGGTGGCGATGCACAGATGCTGGCAGACGCCGCCCGCGCCAACGTCGAGTTGGGCGCACAGATTATTGATATCAACATGGGTTGTCCGGCGAAGAAGGTCTGCAACAAGGCTGCCGGTTCCGCGTTGCTGAAAGACGAAGCCCTGGTCAACGAGATTCTCCAGGCGGTGGTGGCCGCAGTGGATGTACCGGTCACCCTGAAGATCCGCACCGGCTGGGATCGGCAGAACAAGAACGGCCTGACGGTGGCGAAGATCGCCGAGCAGGCGGGCATCACGGCACTGGCGGTCCACGGTCGGACCCGGGCCGACCTGTACACCGGTGAAGCCGAGTACGACACCATTGCCGCGATCAAGCAGGCGGTGTCGATTCCGGTCTTTGCCAACGGCGATATCGACTCGCCCGAGAAGGCCCGGCAGGTATTGCACGCCACCGGGGCCGACGGGTTGTTGATCGGCCGGGCCGCCCAGGGGCGGCCATGGATTTTTCGTGAAATCGAACACTTCCTGCGTACCGGTGAAACCCTCCCGGCACCGGAGCTGTTCGAGGTGGAACGTATTCTGCTAGAGCACCTGGCCGCGCTGCATGCCTTCTATGGGGAGGTCATGGGCGTCCGCATTGCGCGCAAGCATGTGGGCTGGTATCTCGCAACCCTGCCGGGCGCCAGGGAGTTTCGCGCCCACTTCAATCGTTTGGAAGATACGGAAGCACAATGCGCCAACGTTCGTGAGTTCTTTGCCGGACGTTACAAGAGCCTGGAAACAGGGGACGGAGAGGGGGTGGCCGCATGACGATGATGACCGAGACTTTAGTGAGTGGAACTGCACCCGTGAGCGACAACGTGAATTTGAAACAGCACCTCAATACCCCCAGCGAAGAAGGCCAGACCCTTCGCGGGAGTGTCGAGAAGGCGCTGCACAATTATTTCGCCCACCTTGAGGGCGCTGCCGTCACGGACGTGTACAACCTGGTGCTCTCCGAAGTCGAGGCTCCGTTGCTCGAAAGCGTGATGAACTACGTCAAGGGCAACCAGACCAAGGCCAGCGAACTCCTGGGTCTGAACCGCGGCACCCTGCGCAAGAAACTCAAGCAGTACGATTTGTTGTAAGCATTCAATCAAACCAGAAAGGCGCCCGCGTAAAAAACGGTCGCCTTTTTTGCTGACTCCTTTGCTTTTGATGGAAATTGAGATGACCGACCAGACTACCCGCCTGCCGATCCGCCGCGCCTTGATCAGTGTTTCCGACAAGACCGGGATCCTCGAATTCGCCAAGGAGCTGGAAGCCCTCGGTGTGGAGATCCTCTCCACCGGCGGGACCTTCAAACTGCTGCAGGACAACGGCGTGGCCGCAGTAGAAGTCGCGGATTACACCGGTTTCGCGGAAATGATGGACGGCCGGGTCAAGACCCTGCACCCGAAAATCCACGGCGGTATCCTCGGTCGTCGCGGTATCGACGACGCCATCATGAACGAGCACGGGATCAAGCCCATCGATCTGGTGGCGGTCAACCTCTACCCCTTCGAAGCCACCATTTCCAAGCCCGGCTGCGACCTGCCGACCGCCATCGAGAACATCGACATCGGCGGCCCGACCATGGTCCGCTCGGCGGCCAAGAACCATAAGGACGTGGCCATCGTGGTCAATGCCAGCGACTACGCCGGCGTCCTGGAAAGCCTCAAGGCCGGTGGCCTGACCTACGCCCAGCGTTTCGACCTGATGCTCAAGGCCTTCGAACACACCGCCGCCTACGACGGCATGATCGCCAACTACATGGGCACCGTGAACCAGGCCGCCGAGACCCTCTCGACATCCGGCCGCAGCGAATTCCCGCGGACCTTCAACAGCCAGTTCATCAAGGCCCAGGAAATGCGCTACGGCGAGAACCCGCACCAGAGCGCGGCGTTCTACGTGGAAGCCAAGCCTGCCGAAGTCGGCATCGCCACCGCCACCCAGCTGCAAGGCAAGGAGCTGTCCTACAACAACGTAGCCGACACCGACGCCGCCCTGGAATGCGTGAAGAGCTTCGTCAAGCCGGCCTGCGTCATCGTCAAGCACGCCAACCCGTGCGGCGTGGCGGTCAGCCCGGACGCTGAAGGCGGCATCCGCCAGGCCTACGAACTGGCCTACGCCACCGACACCGAATCGGCCTTCGGCGGCATCATCGCCTTCAACCGCGAACTGGATGCCGAAACCGCCAAGGCCATCGTCGAGCGTCAGTTCGTCGAAGTGATCATCGCCCCGAGCGTCAGCGAAGAAGCCCGCGCCATTGTCGCCGCCAAAGCCAACGTGCGCCTGCTGGCCTGTGGCCAGTGGTCGGCAGACCGCGTACCGGCCTGGGACTACAAGCGCGTCAACGGTGGCCTGCTGGTGCAGAGCCGCGATATCGGCATGATCAGCGCCGATGATCTGAAAGTCGTGACCAAACGCGCCCCGACCGAGCAAGAGATCCACGACCTGATCTTCGCTTGGAAAGTCGCCAAATACGTCAAATCCAACGCCATCGTCTACGCCAAGAACCGCCAGACCATCGGTGTCGGCGCTGGCCAGATGAGCCGCGTGAACTCGGCGCGGATCGCTGCGATCAAAGCCGAACACGCCGGCCTGCAAGTGCAGGGCGCAGTGATGGCTTCCGACGCCTTCTTCCCGTTCCGTGACGGCATCGACAACGCGGCCAAGGTCGGCATCACTGCAGTGATCCAGCCAGGCGGCTCGATGCGTGACAACGAAGTGATTGCCGCAGCTGACGAGGCTGGCATTGCGATGGTGTTCACCGGCATGCGCCACTTCCGTCACTGATACGACAACGGTCGCACTGACACCGGCATCTGCTGCGTTGGAGCCCACCCCGATGACGCTCATTGCCAACAGGCAACTGCGCTCATCGAGGTGGGCTCCGCCTTGCATCTACCTCTGTCATTGCAACCTCCTGAGGCGTGCAGCGCTTCAGGTTCCAAAACAGAATTAGCGTCATCCGAGGTTTTTGAAATGAATGTACTGATCATTGGTAGCGGCGGTCGCGAACACGCCCTGGCCTGGAAAGTCGCTCAGGACCCACGGGTCGAAAAAGTATTCGTTGCCCCCGGCAACGCCGGTACCGCCATCGAAGCCAAGTGCGAGAACGTCGCCATCGACGTCCTGGCCCTGGAGCAGTTGGCGGATTTCGCTGAGAAGAACGTCTCTCTGACCATCGTCGGTCCGGAAGTGCCGCTGGTGGCGGGCGTGGTCGACCTGTTCCGCTCCCGCGGCCTGGACTGCTTCGGTCCGACTGCCGGTGCCGCGCAGCTGGAAGGCTCGAAAGCCTTCACCAAGGACTTCCTCGCGCGCCACAAGATCCCGACCGCCGACTACCAGAACTTCACCGAGATTGAGCCGGCCCTGGCCTACCTGCGGGAAAAAGGCGCGCCGATCGTGATCAAGGCCGACGGCCTGGCCGCCGGTAAAGGCGTGATCGTCGCCATGACCCTGGCCGAAGCCGAGGAAGCCGTGCGTGACATGCTGGCCGGCAATGCCTTCGGTGATGCCGGTTCCCGCGTGGTCATCGAGGAGTTCCTCGACGGCGAGGAAGCCAGCTTCATCGTCATGGTCGACGGCAAGAACGTGCTGCCCATGGCCACCAGCCAGGACCACAAACGCGTCGGCGACGGCGACACTGGCCCCAATACCGGTGGCATGGGCGCTTACTCGCCAGCACCGGTGGTCACTTCAGAAGTGCACCAGCGGGTGATGGATCTGGTGATCTGGCCCACCGTTCGCGGCATGGCCGAGGAAGGCAACGTCTACACCGGCTTCCTCTATGCCGGTCTGATGATCGACAAAGCCGGCAACCCGAAAGTCATCGAGTTCAACTGCCGCTTCGGCGACCCGGAGACCCAACCGGTGATGCTGCGCCTGCAATCGAGCCTGGTACTGCTGGTGGAAGCCGCCCTGGCCCAGGCCCTGGACAAGGTCGAAGCCCAGTGGGACCCACGTCCAAGCCTGGGCATCGTCCTCGCCGCCGGCGGCTATCCTGGCGACTATGCCAAGGGCGCGGCCATCACTGGCCTGGACGCCGCCGCTGCACTGGAAGGCAAAGTGTTCCACGCTGGCACCGCACTCAAGGACGGTCAGGTCGTGACCTCCGGCGGCCGGGTGCTCTGCGCCACCGCCATGGGTGACAGCGTCGATGCCGCTCAGCAACAAGCCTACCGCCTGGCGGCCAAGATCGACTGGCAGGGCTGCTTCTACCGCAACGACATCGGCTACCGTGCCATTGCTCGTGAGCGCGGCCAGGAGTAAAGCTGCCAGCGCCCCCCGGCAAGGGCCTCGCGCCCTTGCCGTGCGGTGATCACGCCGCGCATAGTTATAATCAGGCATCAACCAATGAAGGGATTTCGCCGTGCGCTGGCTCAGGACCGCCCTAGGCTTCACCGTCACATTGCTGACCTTGCTCTGCTTGAATCCGGCCCTGGCCGCTCAAGGCAGTGGCTGGGCGGTTTTGCTCGACGAACAGGCCGACCTGCAGCTCAGTGATATCCGCTCCCCGCGCTACACCAACCAATTCAGCCCCATCGAACTGGACAAACTGACCGCAGCCGAACCCGACGGCGCCCTGTGGTTGCGCTTCAAGCTCCAACCGGGAACCCACGAGCAGATCCTGCGGATCTTCGCCCCCGACCTGTCCCACCTGAATCTCTACGTGCTCGACGGCGACAAGCTGATCGAACAAGTGAACACCGGCGCCAGCCAGTCGCAAGCCCAAAAGCCTTTGCCCAGCAGCGACTTCATGCTGCCACTGCCGCAAAGTGCCAAGCCGCTGGACGTCTATCTGCGCCTGGTGTCCGAACATGAACTGCGTCCCTACATCACCCTGCAATCGGCAGTGATGAGCGCCGCCGACCAGAGCCAGACACTGATCTACGGCCTGTTGTTCGGCTGCCTGGCGATGCTGATCCTGCACAACCTCACCCGCTTCGCCTACACCCGCTCACGCAGCAGCCTGTGGCTGGCAGCCTGTGAAGGCCTGCTGACCCTCAGCCTGTTGATGCTGCTGAACCTGCTCGGTCCCTGGTTACCGGACTGGCAAGCGTTGCAGACACCGGGCGCCTACGTGGCCCTGCTGCTGACCGCGCCCTGCGGGATGATGTTCGCCTACCGCTTCTTCGCTCCACTGGGCCCGCACCCGCTGAACCGCTTGCTGCTGGGCAATATTCTGCTGATCGGCCTGTTCGGTCTGTTGCTGCTGTTCGTCAACACCCTGCCGCTGAACATCATCACCTACGGCCTGGTGGCCCTGGCCGGCCTGAGCATGCTGTTCGTTGGCGCCTACCACTGGCACCAGGGCTATCGTCCGGCCCGGCTGTTCGTCACCGCCATGGTGATTTTCAACCTCGGCACCCTGGTGATTCTCCCGGCGCTGCTGGGCCTGACCCTGGTAGCGCCGCAAGGGTTGATCGTCACCCTGCTGAGCGTGGTGTGCATCGCCGGGTTGCTGATGAGCATTGCCTTGGGCGAGCGCCAGCGCAACATCACCGAGAACCGCTTCAGTGTCAGTCGCGACCTGGCCGCCAGCACCGCCGAGATCAATGCCAAGGCCGAGTTCCTGGCCAAGATCAGCCACGAGATCCGTACGCCGATGAACGGCGTGCTGGGCATGACCGAGTTACTGCTGGGCACCCCACTGTCGGTCAAGCAGCGTGATTACGTGCAGACCATTCACAGTGCCGGCAACGAGCTGCTGACCCTGATCAACGAGATCCTCGACATCTCCAAGCTGGAGTCCGGGCAGATCGAACTGGACGACGTGCAGTTCGACCTCAACGCCCTGATCGAGGATTGCCTGAGTATCTTCCGGGCCAAGGCCGAACAGCAGAACGTCGAGCTGATCAGTTTCATCCAGCCCCAGGTGCCGCGGGTCATCAGCGGCGATCCGACGCGCCTGCGCCAGGCCCTGCTGAGCCTGTTGGAAAACGCCCTGAAGAAGACCGACGAAGGCGAAGTGCTGATCGTCGTCGCCCTCGACGAGCGCAGCAGCAAACCGCGCCTGCGCATTGCCGTACAAGACAGCGGCCAGCCCATGGATACCGAGGAGCGCGAAGCGCTGCTGCACACCGAACTGCACAGCAAGAACTTCCTCGCCACCACCCGCCTGGGGGGCAACCTGGGGCTGGTGATCGCCCGCCAGTTGATCCTGCTGATGCACGGCGAATTCGGCATCAAGAGCGGCACCAACCAGGGCAGCACCCTGTGGCTGACCCTGCCCCTGGACGCCGAGCGCCTGGAACATCCCACCGCCGACCTCGACGGCCCCTTGCAGGGCGCTCGGGTGCTGGTGGTGGACGATAACGACACCTGCCGCAAGGTGCTGGTGCAGCAATGCAGCGCCTGGGGCCTGAACGTCAGCGCCGTGCCTTCGGGCAAGGAAGCCCTGGCCCTGCTGCGGACCAAGGCGCACCTGCGGGACTATTTCGATGTGGTGCTGCTGGACCAGAACATGCCCGGCATGACCGGCATGCAGCTGGCAGCGAAGATCAAGGAAGACCCGAGCCTGAACCACGACATCCTGCTGATCATGCTCACCGGCATCAGCAACGCGCCGAGCAAGGTGATTGCGCGCAATGCCGGGATCAAGCGCATCCTCGCCAAGCCGGTGGCCGGCTACACCCTCAAGACCACTCTGGCCGACGAGCTCAGCCAACGCGACAAGGCCCCCACCGCGCCCTACAACATGCCCCTGAACCCGGCACCGGGTCCGGCGCCGATCACCGTTCCCAGCGACTTCAGCATCCTGGTGGCCGAAGACAACAGCATCTCCACCAAGGTCATCCGCGGCATGCTGGGCAAGCTCAATCTGCAGCCCGACACCGCCAGCAACGGCGAAGAGGCCTTGCAGGCCATGAAGGCCAAGCGCTACGACCTGGTGCTCATGGACTGCGAAATGCCGGTGCTCGACGGTTTCTCCGCCACCCAGCAGTTGCGGGCCTGGGAAGTCGGCAACCAACGGGTGCGCACCCCGGTGGTGGCGCTGACCGCGCACATCCTCGCCGAGCACAAGGAGCGCGCGCGCCAGGCCGGCATGGACGGGCACATGGCCAAGCCGGTGGAGTTGTCGCAACTGCGCGAGCTGGTGGAGCACTGGGTCACCCAGCGCGACCTGCGCGAGCGCAGCACCGCGCACACCAGTTGAGCCGACAGCCTGCGCGGCGCCTGTTAAACTCTGGCTCGCCCTCCCTAGTCGTGAGCTCCCGCCATGCTCCACGTGCTGTTCAGCGTTTACCTGAAGATGCTGGTGCTCTATAGCCCGTTCTTCGTCCTCTCATGCTTCATCAGCCTGACCCGCGGCTACTCCTCCAAGGAGCGCCGACGCCTGGCCTGGAAAGTCGCCCTGGCTACCCTGATCTCCAGCGTCTTGCTGTACCTGTTCGGGCGGGTGATCTTCAGCGTGTTCGGCATCACCGTGGACGCCTTCCGCATCGGTGCCGGCAGCGTGCTGTTCATCTCGGCCCTGGGCATGGCCCAGGGCAAGTCGGCGGTACAGACCGACAACGTGCAACAGGACGTGACCATCGTGCCGCTGACCATTCCCCTGACCGTGGGCCCGGGCACCATCGGCGCCCTGCTGGTGATGGGGGTCAGCCAGCCCCACTGGGACGACAAGCTCACCGCCATTCTCAGCATCGCCCTGGCCAGCCTCACCGTGGGCGTGGTGCTGTACCTGTCCAACCGCATCGAGCGCATCCTTGGCGACCAGGGCCTGCAGATCGTCAGCCGGCTGATGGGACTGTTCGTCTGCGCCCTGGCGGCGCAGATCATCTTCACCGGGGTCAAAGGCTATCTGGTGCCCTAACAGCGGCACGACCCAGCGGACAAGGAATGTCACATGCCCGGCCATGAAGATCGCCAGCTCATCCAGCAACGATGGCAGGACGAACGCTACCCCAGGGATAACTCACTCGCCCTGGGCTCGGGCTTCTACTGCCTGTTCGAGCTGCCCCATGAGCATCCCCGACTGATCAACAAGGTGTGGCTGCCGGCCTCGGACTGCGACGCTCATCAGGACGGCGAGGGCCTTGCGACCCTGGCGCTGTGCGTCGCCGGCAACGGCGCCTTGCAGGCCCGGGCCGGCGAGTGTGCCGCGCATGGCGGGGATGGTTTCCTGGCATTGCAGGAGAAAGATTCTGAGGCCCTGATCTGGCTGCTGGTCCTGAGGGACACCAATCCCTTCAACCGGGTCGAGATCCAGGACCGACACCTCTATGCCGAGTCGACCTCCGGTGTCAGCGTGCAGATCCCTCTGGAGCGCCCCGATCAGTTGACCCTGGCCTGGCCATGACCCTTGCACTACCACCGAGCCCGATGAAAAAACTGACCGCCACCGCCGCCATCGACCTCCTCAGCCGCCAGCGGTTGCCCGGCCTCGACGCCGCCGCCCGCGCCTCCCACCTCCTGAACTGGTGGGGAATAGACAGCGACGACCTTGAGTTCGCCGCACTCCCACCCAGCCTGCAACAACAGCTCAGGGCGCAGCCGGAGCCCCCGGAAGACCCGCAGGCCCCGCGCTACGACGCCCTGCTGCTGATCGCCCTGCGCGCCGAATACCGCGGCGTGACCCACCACTACCTGATGCGCTGCCTGCGTGAAGCCGGGCTGGGCGACTACGCCGTCAGCGCGGACATCGAGTACCTGGAGGCCTGCCCCTGCTGCGGTTATCGAACCCTCTCGGCGCGGGGCGACTACCAGATCTGCGACCTCTGCCATTGGGAGGACGACGGCAGCCAGGCGCTGGATGTGCTGAGCGGACCCAACCACAAAACCCTGGGCCAGGCCCGGGAACACTTTGCCCGGCAGCAGGGCCACCTGCCCTTGGACAAGTGGCCACACATCAGCAAGGACACCCCATGATTCCCCAGCAGTTGGTCAGCCTGATCGAAGCCCAGCCCCGCTTCCGCCCGCGCCCCGACACCGCCGAGGTCACCCGAGCGTTGGCAACATTGGGGATTGCCCTGGACAGCGAGTTCGCCCAGATCTATCTGGCCTGTCACCCCGCCGACTTCGAAAGCCGGGCGAGCTACGAAGTGCTGATGGATATCGACGGGCCCAGTGATGAAATCCTGATGTGCACCGAGTTCATTCATGAAGTCTGGGAGTTGCCAGAGAACTTCGTCGCCTTCACCTCGTTGCAAGGTGAAGGCGGCTACCTGCTGGACAAGGACAGCGGCGGCGTCTGGGATTTCGACCTGGGCGACCGGGAGGCGTTCGTTGCCGGCCGCCTCCCCGCCCGCTGGGCCGGCTTCTTCGAATTCATCACCTGGCTGCTGACCGCCAAGGACAAGGACCAGGATGATGAGTGACCCTGCACGCTAGAAGCCGCTGCCGGCGATGGCGATCTTGTGAGCGCCTTCGCCGGCAAGCCGGCTCCTACAAGGGTTTATTGCCGTACCAGCGCGGCGTGTAGACCCACTCGCCACCCTCGGCCCGGGGGAAGACGCAGGTGGTGGAAGAGCCCACCAGCACCATGGTGCGCATGTCCACCTGCTCCGGGGTCAGCTCGCCCAGGGTGATGACCCGCAGGGTCTGCCCCGGACGACCGATATCCCGTCCCAGCACCACCGGGGTGTGCGGCGTGCGGTGCTGGCGCACGATCTCCAGGGCCCGGCCCAGTTGCCAGGGTCGGGAACGGGAGATCGGGTTGTAGAAGGCCAGGGCCAGATCGGCCTGGGAAGCAAGGTCCAGGCGCTTCTCGATGATGTCCCAGGGCTTGAGGTTGTCGGACAGCGACAGCACGCAGAAGTCATGACCCAGCGGCGCGCCGGCCTGGGCGGCGGTGGCCAGTGAGGCGGAGACGCCCGGGAGGATCTCCAGGTCGACACGATGCCAGGCCGGATCGCTGGATTCGTGCAGGGCTTCCAGGACCGCCGCGGCCATGGCAAACACCCCCGGATCACCGGACGACACCACCACCACCGAACGGCCCTGGGCCGCCAGTTCGAAGGCGTGCCGGGCGCGCTGCATCTCTTCGCGGTTGTCAGTGCAGTGCATCACCTGATCGGCGCGGAACGGGCCGGCCATGCGCACGTAGGTTTCATAACCGAGGATGTCGTTGGCCCGGGCCAGTTCGGCTTTCACCGCCGGCACCATGAGTTCGGCAGCACCAGGACCGAGGCCGATGACTGCCAGGCGCCCACGGGGCCGGCCGATCTGTTCGAGGTCCAGGGGCTGGCTGGCCACGGCGATGGCGATGTCCTCCCCCACCTTCAGCGGCGGCAGCAATTGCGGCACGGCTTGCTGTGCCAGTTCGACGACACTGCCGGCGGCCGGCAGGAAACGCAGCGGCACACCCAGTTGCGCAGCCGCCTGATGCAGGGCGCGGTCAGCCATGTCACTGTCGGCCGCCAGCAGGCAGGCGACGGACTGCACGGCGATGCGCGCCTGATGCAGGGCCTGACGGATGTGGGTAGCGAGGCTGGTATCGCTTTCGCCAGCAAGCTGGCCGCTACGGCAAGCGACCAGGACGCTGCGGGGGTAGATCAGCAGCTCATTGGCCGCAGGCTCGCGCTCGGCAGAGCCGACCCGGATGGTCAGGCGGGCCTGATCGTTCTCGGGCAGCTTGGCCGCGGCCAGCCAGGGCGCGGCGCCTTCGATGCGCACGCTTTCGCCACCCAGCAGGTCGGAGACAAAGCGCTTGCCCAGCTCCAGGTCGCCCAGGGCATAACCGCTGGGCGGGTTGAGCAGGCAGGTGCCAAAGCGCAGTTCGCCACTGGTGGTAATGGCCGCAGCCACGCCAAGGCCCGCGGCGATTTCCCGGGCCATGACGTTGACGCCGCCCAGGCCACCCAGCAGCGGCACCACGGCGCTGCCGTCTTCGGCCACTGCCAGCACCGGCGGTTCGGCGCCTTTTTCCAGCAGCAGCGGGGCCAGGGTGCGGATCACGATACCCGCCGCACACAGGGCGATGATGGGCCTGTCCTGTTGATACAGCTGGCGCAGGGTGGCGCCGAATTCGTGGTAGATCCGATCAGCGCCTTCGACCCGTTCCGCCAGACCGTAGATCAACGAATCGGGATACAGCCGCTGGATCTGCCGTGCGGTGTCGAGACTGCCTTGGCCAAGGATGACGATGGCCGGAATTGAACGGGCCATCAGCCTTGCCACCTTTCGCCGGGCACGATGATCAGCGAGAAGTACGGCGAGGACATCGGCTCCACGTCATCCAGCGGCACGATCTTCTGGTTGGCCATGGTGGCGCGCTCCACATACAGCGCACGCTGCGCCAGCCCCAGCTCTTCCAGGACCTGGCGCACCTTGGGGAAATTGCGCCCCAGCTTCATCACCACCGCCGCGTCGGCGTCCGCCAGACGCCGCTTGAGTTCGTCATGTGGCAGCACGCCCGAGAGCACCGACAGGCTCTGGTTGCGATACACCAGCGGCGCGCCCAGCACCGACGCGCCGCCCAGCATCGAGCACACCCCGGGCACCACTTCGGCCTGGTAACGCTCGGCCAGACGATCGTGCAGGTACATGTAGGAGCCGTAGAAGAACGGGTCGCCTTCGCAGATCACCGCCACATCCCGACCGGCATCCAGATGCAGCGCCAGCTCTTGGCTGGCGCTGTCGTAGAAATCGCTGATCACTTGCTCGTAGGACAGCGGCGCCGGCAGCACCTCGGTGGTCACCGGGTACACCAGCGGCAGCAGGGTCTGGGCCTGTTGCAGGTGCCCTTCGATGATGCCGAAGGCGTTGCCTTTCTTGCCCTTGGCCACGAAGTAGGCCACCACCGGCGACTCGCGCAGCAGGCGCAGGGCCTTCAGGGTAATCAGCTCCGGATCACCAGGACCCACGCCAAGGCCGATCAAACGTCCAGGTTGCTGCATCATTCGATCTCCGTGGCCAGGGCGTTGACGGCGGCGGCGGCCATGGCGCTACCGCCCAGGCGACCCTGCATGATCACAAAGGGCACGCCGCGGCTGTCGGCGGCGAGCATCGCCTTGGATTCGGCGGCGCCGACGAAGCCCACCGGGAAGCCGAGGATCAGCGCCGGTTTCGGCGCGCCGGCGTCGAGCATTTCCAGGAGGTAGAACAGGGCGGTGGGCGCATTGCCGATCACCACCACGCTGCCTTCCAGGTGCGGACGCCAGAGCTCCAGAGCCGCCGCCGAGCGGGTGTTGCCCAGCTCTCGGGCCAACTCCGGGACGCTGTCATCGCGCAGGGTGCAGATCACTTTGTTGTTGGCCGGCAAGCGTGCCCGGGTAATGCCTTCAGAGACCATCCGCGCATCGCAGAGGATCGGTGCCCCGGCGGCCAGGGCATCACGCCCGGCCTTGCCGGCGCCCGCGGAGAATTGCAGGCCGTCGATGGCCTCGACCATGCCGCAGGCGTGGATCACCCGTACCGCGAGTTTTTCCAGGTCGGCGGGAATGCGATCCAGCTTGGCTTCTTCGCGGATGATCGCGAAGGAGTTGCGATAGATCTCCTGACCGTCGCGGATGTAATCAATCATCTAGGTGGCTCCGTGGGCGGGCATCAAGCAGTGCCTCTGCCGCTTCAATAGAAAGGTTGCGTGCGTGCAGCGCGCCGAAACCCGGCTGCGCTGCATCGCGTAGATACAAGTCGTAACGCCCTGGGGCCGTCGCCAGCAGGGTGGCCGGCGCCACATGGGCGGCGGCGCAGGAACGGGAGCAGGCCGACAAATGCACCGCCTGCTGACGGCCATGGCCCTGGAGCAGGGCCGCCAACTTCAACGCATCGCCCTTGGTGTCGGCCAGGGCTTTGCCGCAGCCACTGGAGCCGGTACAGGCAATCAGGTGGGCCAGGGACTGTTCAGGGCTGCACAACAGGCCCAGTTGGCCCAGACGTGCCGTGACCCGGGGAGCATCCGCCGGGGCAATGCCGGGCAGCAGCAGGCTCTGCCAGGGTGTGAAGCGCAGGCTGGCGTCGCCGTACTGTTCGGCCAGTTGCGCAGCGCCCTTGAGCATGACGGGATCAAGGCGCCCCAGGGGCGCAACCGCACCGACATAGACCTGTCCGCGTTCACGCTGTGGATAAGTTCCCAGGTGCAGCCCAGCGACCGAGGCCGGACGCTGCCAGCCGTCGATACTCAACAAGGGCCGGCTCAGGCGCAGGTTCAGTTGGGCAAGAAAATCCGCCACCGGCACCTGCGCCAACAGGTGGCGCATCCGCGTCTGCTCGGGCGTGGCCAGTTCGAGAAACAGCTCCAGCACCGCCACCAGCAGTTCATGACCCAGTTCCTGGGGCACTGCCGCCAAGGGTTTATCCACAGGGCTGCCCGCCAGGCCAAAGGCCAACAGCAACTGCCCCTCCCGCACCAAGGCGGCCAGCCACAGATCGTGATGATGTTCGAGCATGGCCAGGGCTTCGCCGCCATCGAGCTGCACGGCGAACTTGGCCGACAGTTCATGGAAGCGCGAGTGGCTCTGCAAGGTCTCGAGGATCTGCCCGGCCAGGGGCCGGGTGTCCATCAGCAACTGCCGGTCGATGCCGGCACTGGGGCTGAGCATCAGGTTGCGCACATCGTCGCCGGCGGCGGTGGTCGGTCCCAGGCCGGCCGCCAGCAGTTTGTCGATCAGTGCCTGGTGCTCGGCGCCGATCCCGCGAATCTGCAGGTTGGCGCGGTTGGTGGCCTCGATCACACCGCCGGCATAAGCCTGCGCCGCCTCGGCCACCGCCGCTGCCTGAGCGGCACTGATGACGCCGCCCGCCAGCTTGATCCGGCAGATGCCGCCGTCCAGCGCAGGGACAATGCGCAGCAACCCCGGGCAGGCCGAGGGGCGGATGGCGGTGGACATAGGACGTTCGTTCAAAGGGGCGACCGGCAGTGTGGGAAAAGCGCTTCGTCAGCGAAGGCGCGGTATTATGCCTGCTTTGTCCGAAGGCATGAAAAGCCTGCCGGTCGGAACCTTAGGTTTGAGGAATATAGATGTCGCCCTGGCTGACAGTAGTGGGAATCGGTGAAGACGGCTTCAAGGGCCTGGGCAGGAATGCCCGCCATGCCCTGCTGGGCGCTTCGCGGATCGTCGGCGGCCAGCGCCAGCTGGATCTGCTGCCGGCGTGCATCCGTGGCGAACGCCAGTTGTGGCCCAGTCCGTTCTCCCTGGAGCCGGTGCTGAGCCAACGCGACACGCCCGTCTGCGTGCTGGCCAGCGGCGATCCGATGCTGTTCGGCGTAGGGGCCAGCCTGGCCCGGCAACTGCCGGCCGATGAGCTGCAGGTACTGCCCTTTCCTTCCTCCTATTCCCTGGCCGCCGCCCGCCTGGGCTGGGCCCTGCAGGAGGTGGTCACGCTGTCGGTGGTGGCACGGCCGATTGCCGCGCTCAACGCCCAACTGTTCAGCGGCGTGCGCCTGCTGGTGCTGAGCAATGACCGCCACAGCCCGGCAGCCATCGCCGGACTGCTGCGCGAGCGCGGCTTCGGCCCGAGCCGGATCACGGTACTGGAGCACTTGGGCGGGCCCTTGGAGCGACGCCTGGACAGCACTGCCAATCAATGGAGCGATCCATCGATCGCCGACCTCAACCTGCTGGCCATCGAATGCCGGGCGGCGGCCGATACGCCGCCACTGTCCCGTCTGGCCGGCCTGCCGGACTCGGCCTTCCGTCATGACGGCCAGTTGACCAAGCGGGACGTGCGCGCCATCACCCTGGCCCGTCTGGCCCCGGTACCCGGTGAACTGCTCTGGGATGTGGGGGCCGGCAGCGGTTCCATCGGTATTGAATGGATGCGGGCCCACCCCAGTTGTAGGGCCCTGGCCATCGAAGCCGATGACGGCCGCCAGCAGTTGATCGAACACAACCGCGACGTGCTCGGGGTGCCCGGGCTGCAACTGATTCGCGGCAGCGCGCCCCAAGCCCTGGCCGGACTGGAGCGTCCGGATGCGGTGTTCATCGGTGGTGGGGTGACCCGCGAAGGCGTATTGCAGACTTGCTGGGAGCAGCTCAAGCCCGGTGGGCGCCTGGTGGCCAACGCGGTGACCCTGCAAAGTGAAATGACCCTGATGCACTGGCGCGAGCAGTACGGCGGGGAACTGACCCGCATCCATATCGCCCAGGCCCAGCCCCTGGGGGAGTTCGATACCTGGCGCCAGGCCCTGCCGATCACCCTGCTGGACCTGCACAAACCCCGGGACCTGCCATGAACCTTGCAGGAATGGGCTTGCCCGCAAAAGCGTCCAGCAAAGAGACCGCAGCGCGCCCTTCGCGAGCAAGCTCGCTCCTACGGGAGCAAGGGCATGCGTGAGGAAACAGCGGAACAGCCCGCGCCCCTGCGCAGCGGCCTGACCACCGGCAGCTGCGCCACCGCCACCAGCCTGGCCGCCGCTCGCCTGCTCTTGGGGGGCGTCAATGCGGACGCGGTGGATATCGTCCTGCCCAAGGGAAAACAGGTACAGATGCGCCTGGAGTTCTGTCGCCGCACCCACGACGGCGCCGAGGCCGGAACCCTCAAGGATGCCGGCGACGACCCGGACGTGACCCACGGCGCCCTGCTCTACTCCCAGGTGCGCCTGACTCCCGAGCCGGGAATCCGCTTTATCGCCGGCCAGGGTGTGGGCACCGTGACCCGCCCCGGGCTGGTTCTGGCAGTGGGCGAGCCGGCGATCAATCCCGTGCCGCGCCGGATGATCAGCGAACACCTGCAACGGCTCGCCGAGGAACAGGCCTACCCCGGCGGGTTCGAAGTCACGGTGAACGTCGAGGGCGGAGCGGAACTGGCCCTGAAAACCATGAACCCGCGCCTGGGGATTCTCGGCGGGCTGTCGATCCTGGGCACCAGCGGCATTGTCCGGCCCTTCTCCTGCGCGGCCTATATCGCCTCGATCCACCAGGGCATCGACGTGGCCAAGACCAATGGCTACCTGCACATCGCCGCCTGCACCGGCAACGCCAGCGAAGACACCATGCGCCGGGTCTACGAACTGCCGGAAATCGCCCTGATCGAAATGGGCGACTTCGTCGGCGCAGTGCTCAAGCACCTGCGCAAAGTGCCTGTGGATAAACTCAGCCTGTGCGGCGGCTTCGGCAAGATCAGCAAACTGGCCGCCGGGCACATGGACCTGCACAGCCGCCATTCCAGCATCGACCTGCCACAACTGGCGCGCTGGGCCGCCGCGGTGGGTGCCGACCCGGCGCTGCAACAGGCCATCCGCGAGGCCAATACCAGCCAGCAGGCCCTGGCCATGGCCAGCGCCGCCGGGATCGCCCTGGGCGACGCGGTGTGCCAGCACGCCCTGGACTTCGCCCGCAGCGTGGTGCCGGCCCAGGTACAGGTGGAAGTCTTCGCCATCGATCGCCAGGGCGGCATCGTTGGCCATGCCGGAGTCTTGTCATGACCCGTATTCTGCTGCTGGGCGGGGTCACCGAAGCCCTGGCCATCGCCCGCACCCTGGGCCCTGAACATATCTACAGCCTGGCCGGGGTCGGTCGGGTGCCCACCGACCTGAACTGCCAGGTACGGGTCGGCGGCTATGGCGGTGCCGAGGGCCTGGCGCGCTTTATCCGCGAACAACGCATTGGCCTCCTGCTGGATGCCACCCACCCCTACGCGGCGCAGATCAGCGCCAATGCCGTGGCTGCGGCACAGCACGCAGCCGTGCCTTGCTGGGCCTTGCGGCGCCCGGCCTGGCAGCCGCAACCGGGCGATGACTGGCGCGAGATCGCCGGCTGGGAGGCATTGGTCGAGGCCCTGCGGCCCTTCAAGCGGCCGCTGTTCACCCTCGGCCGCGAGCCGTTGCAGCATCTGAACGAGATTCCTGCGGGGCAGTTCTGGACCCTGCGCGCCCTGGAAACCTGCCCCGGCAACGAGCGTTGCGAAGTCATCGGTGCCCGTGGGCCTTTCCTGATCGAAGACGAGCGCCAACTGTTCGCACGTCGGGACATCGATGTGCTGATCAGCAAGAACAGCGGCAGCAGCGCCACCGAGCCCAAGTTGGAGGTGGCACGTGAGCGGGGCATACCGGTGCTGGTGCTCAAGCGCCCAAAGCTGCCCGAGGCCGACCGCCACTTTGCCAGCGTGGCCGAGTTGCTGCAGGCCCTGCACTCGCCGGACAAAACCTGACAGGCAAAACCGCCGCGCCCCACAAACACTTGGGAAGCCCCTGGCAGCGCGCTACCAACCCCATGCTTTAGCCTCCTTGGACCGTCTCAATGGCGCCGGCTCCGCTCGTCGCCCAGTTGAGCTCTAGGCGGGCAAATGGGTTGCCACGCTGTATCCCAAGGAATACATTCGTCATGTACGTCTTCGAGCAGACCCTGGAGTTCAGCCGCTGGCTCCTGCACCTGAAGGATCCGCAAGGCAAAACCCGTGTACTGGCCAGGATCCGCGCCGCCCAACTGGGCCGATTCGGCGACTGCGAACCGGTGGGCGAAGGTGTCTATGAAATGCGCATCCATCGCGGCCCCGGCTATCGGGTGTACTTCTCGCGCCGGGGCACGGTGATCTACCTGTTGTTGATCGGCGGTGACAAGAACACCCAGAGACGCGATATCCAACGCGCCAGGCAACTGGCCCACGACCTCAAGAGCGAGGGTTGAAACATGCACACCCCAGTCACCCGCTTCGACGCGGCGGAGTACCTCAAGACCCCTGAAGACATGGTGGCCTACCTCGACGCCTGCTTCGAGGAAGATGCCGGCGACGGCAAGCTGATCCGCGCCGCCCTAAACGACATCGCCCGCGCCCGGGGCATGACCCAGGTGGCCCGCGACACCGGCCTGGGTCGCGAGAGCCTGTACAAGGCCCTGGGCAGCCAGGGCAATCCCGAGTTCGCAACTATCATCAAGGTCATGAAGGCACTGGGACTCAAGCTCCACGTCAGCCCGGCCTGAACTGGCACTGCGACACCACACCGCATACGCTGCTTTTTTACTTATCCACAGCGATCAGGCTAAATACCCGCCTGATCGCTCAACCGACGGATCGTCCCCATGTCCCGACAACGGCTCGCATTTGCCTGGATCGCCTGCTTCGCAGTGCTGTTCAACATGCTTGCCATGCCGCTTTCCGGGGCCATGCAACGCAACGATTCGGGGCTGGACGAACAACTGCTGTGGGGCAGCTTCTGCTCTTCCAGCGGCACCAAAATGGTGGCCATTTCCCTGGGCAAGCTTGAACAGAAAGCCCCGCAGAACGACGAGCACTCGAACATGCAGCACTGCTGGTGCTGCTCAGCCTCGGCGCCGCTGGTGGCCCTGCCCGGTCATGTACCCCAGCTGAATTTCATTCGTTTCGCCGTCCAGCCGGGCGCGCCGCAACCGAAGATCGCAATGCTCACCCTGCGCCAGCAATGGCCCAGCCTGAACCCCGGTGCCCCGCCTCTGGCATGATTCCCTTTCGCAAGTGATCTGCGTTTTTGAATCGTTCTGGAGAACCGTCATGTCCAAACCGTCCCTGATCAAGCAATCCCTGCTCGTTGTCGCACTGCTGCTGCCTGCCTGTTTCGCCACCGCTCACGACTACAAGGCCGGTGAGTTGCAGATCGCCCATCCCTGGTCGCAGGAGCTGCCGCCGAACGCGCCGACCGTCGCGGCTTACTTCGTGGTGCACAACCCAGGCAAGAACGCCGACACCCTGCTCAGTGTCGACTCGCCGATCTCTGGCCGGGCCGAACTGCATGAACACGTCATGCAAGGCGACATGATGAAAATGCAGCAAGTGGCCAAGGTTGCGGTGCCCGCCGGCGGTGAGGTGACCTTCGCCCCCATGGGCTACCACGTGATGCTGATGGAGCTCAAAGACCGCAGCCTGCTCAGCGACGGCAAGCGCTTCCCGCTGACCCTGCACTTTGAAAAGGCCGGCGACGTCACCGTCGAAGTGGCCGTACAGAAGCAGCCACCGGCCGCCATGCACGAGTCCAAGCACGCTCACTAAGCTGACCGGCTCGTTACCGTGAACACCCCGCACGCGCCTGGCCGCAGGCGGTCCGCGCCGCGTCGCAACTCCCCGGGAGTGCGCCGCGGCAGCTGGATCAGCCTGTTCGCCATGCTGATGATCTTTATCGGCCCGCTGATTTCTCAGTCGATGCCGATGGATCACGCGATGCCGATGAACATGTCCGTCTCCATGGACATGGGCGACGGCGCGCCCGGCTGTCACGGTGAAAGCCCGCATCACGCCCAACAGGGCAAGTCCCAGGGCGAACAACACGTACTCTGGGAAAAATGCGGCTATTGCAGCCTGCTGTTCAATTGCCCGGCGCTGCCTTCGGGGCTGTCGTTCGCCGCCCTGTCCGCGCCGCCCACACAGCATTTCCTGATCCCCGCCACGCGCCTGGGCCACGCCCGGCAGACCGTGTTCCCCGGCGCCCTGACCCGCGCCCCACCGATCCTCGTCTGAGTCCCCTGCTCATCTCACACGGCCGACTGTCATTGCGACAGCCGCGTAGTTGCGGCCGTGTCATTCAAGACCGATCGATGGAACATCTATGTTTTCTGCTGACACTCGCCTGGGCGCTGCCCAGCCATCCAAGCCCTTTGCCCTGAACCCGTCGCGCCTGCGTTTCAACCATGCCCTGGCGGTGCTTTGCGGCGTGCTGCTGAGCCCCCTGGCCCTGGCCGACGAGGCCCCGACGGATCACTCCCGACACGGCACGCAATTGAGCCCGACGGTGATCACCGCCATCGCCCCCAGCTCGCCGCTGACCGTGGTCACCAATCCCAAGGACCCGCGCCAACCGGTCCCGGCCAGTGACGGCGGCGACTACCTGAAGACCATTCCCGGCTTCGCCCTGGTACGCAATGGCGGCACCAACGGTGACCCGGTACTGCGGGGCATGTTCGGCTCGCGCCTGAACATCCTCACCAACGGCGGCATGATGCTCGGCGCCTGCCCCGGCCGCATGGATGCACCGACCTCCTACATCTCCCCGGAAACCTATGATCGCCTGACCGTGATCAAGGGCCCGCAAACCGTGCTCTGGGGCCCGGGCGCCTCGGCCGGCACGGTGCTGTTCGAGCGTGAGCCGGAACACTTCGGCGAACTCGGCACGCGGGTCAACGCCAGCCTGCTGGCGGGCTCCAACGGCCGCTTCGACAAGACCCTGGATGCTGCCGCCGGCGGCCCCCTGGGGTATGTGCGGGTGATCGGCAACACCGCCCACGCCGACGACTACAAGGATGGCAACAACGACACCGTGGCCTCGCGCTACGACAAGTGGAACGGTGACGTGGCCCTGGGCTGGACCCCGGACGCCGACACCCTGCTGGAGCTCACCGCCGGCAAGGGCGACGGCGAAGCCCGCTACGCCGGCCGCGGCATGGACGGTTCGCAGTTCAAGCGCGAAAGCCTGGGCCTGCGTTTCGAAAAATCCAACATCGGCGAGGTCCTGGACAAGGTCGAGGCCCAGGTCTACTACAACTACGCCGACCACGTGATGGACAACTACAGCCTGCGCACCCCGTCCGGCACCGGCATGATGGCCGGCCCCATGGCCTCCAATGTCGACCGTCGCACCCTCGGTGCGCGGATCAAGGCCACCTGGCGCTGGGCCGACCTGCAGTTGATCGGCGGCCTGGATGCCCAGACCAACGAACACCGCAATCGGGCCAGCAACGGCGTGGATACCTACAAGCAACTGCCCCGTACCAAGGACGCCGACTTCCACAACTATGGCGCCTTCGGCGAACTGACCTGGTACGCCGCCGAGCGCGACCGCCTGATCACCGGGGCCCGCCTCGACCGTGCTTCGGCCAAGGACTACCGGCAGAGCATCGGCTCGGGAATGATGAGCCGGCCCAACCCCACTGCCGGCGATACTCGGGCCGATACCCTGCCCAGCGGCTTCGTGCGCTACGAGCATGACCTGGCCGACAGCCCGACCACGCTGTACGTCGGCCTTGGCCACACTCAGCGCTTCCCCGACTACTGGGAGCTGTTCTCGCCGAAAATGGGCCCGGCGGGCTCAGTGAACGCCTTCGATTCGATCAAGCCGGAAAAGACCACCCAACTGGACTTCGGCCTGCAATACCAGAGCGAGGATCTGGAAGCCTGGGCCTCGGGCTATATCGGCCAGGTGCGCGACTACATCCTCTTCGACTACAACTCGAAAATGATGGGCATGAGCACCTCTCGGGCCGAGAACATCGACGCCCGGATCATGGGCGGCGAACTGGGTGCGGCCTACAAGCTGACCTCCAACTGGAAAGCCGATGCGACCCTGGCCTACGCCTGGGGCAAGAACAGCAGCGACGGCAAGGCCCTGCCGCAGATGCCGCCGCTGGACGCGCGCTTCGGCCTGACCTACAGCGAGGACGACTGGAGCGCCGGGGCCTTGTGGCGAGTGGTGGCGGCGCAAAACCGCGTCGACCTGAACAAGGGCAACGTGGTCGGCAAGGACTTCGGCAAGAGCGGTGGCTTCGGCGTGTTCTCCCTCAACGGCGCCTACCGGGTGACCAAGAACCTCAAGCTCAGCACCGGGGTCGACAACCTGTTCGGCAAGGCCTACGCCGAACACCTGAACCTGGCGGGCAACGCCGGCTTCGGCTACCCGGCCAGTGATCCCCAGGCGATCAAGGAGCCGGGGCGCACCCTCTGGACCAAGGTCGACCTGAGCTTCTGATCCGCCTTCGCCGGCACGCCGGCTCCTCACCGCAGGAGCTGGGGTGCCAGCGAACAGCCCCTATAAGAAAAGATTCACTGCCCTGCGGAGCGTTCCCCGATGAACCGACCCAAAGTGTCTTTCTACAACCTGGCCTGGCGCTGGCATTTCTACGCCGGGCTGTTCGTGGCCCCTTTCATGGTGATGCTGGCCCTGACCGGCATCATCTACCTGTTCAAGCCACAACTGGACCCGTTGATGTACCCCAGACTGCTCAAGGTGCCCGCCGGTCATCACCTGCTGAGTGCCGACGACTTGCTGCAAAGGGTGCAATCGGCCTACCCCCAGGGCCATATCAAGCAGTACCTGCCACCGATTGATGCCGAGCGCAGCGCGCAGTTCGTGGTGCAGGACAAGGGTCAGGAGCTGAATGTCTTCATCGACCCCTACCACGGCGATGTGCTCGGCGAGCAGGATGCCAAGGCCAACCTGCAGGCCGTGGCCCGGGCCATTCACGGTGAGCTGATGATCGGCACCGTCGGTGACCGGCTGGTGGAACTGGCCGCTGGCTGGGGCATCGTCCTGGTGGTGTCCGGCCTGTACCTGTGGTGGCCACGGGGCAAGTCGTCGGCGGGCGTGCTGTGGCCGCGTTTCAGCGTCCGCGGTAGGCCATTCTGGCGCGACCTGCACAGTGTGCTGGGCTTCTGGGGCGCGGCATTCCTGCTGCTGATGCTACTCAGCGGCATGACCTGGACCGGCTTCTGGGGCAAGCAGTACGCCGACCTGTGGAACCGCTTTCCGGCGGCCATGTGGAACGACGTGCCGACCTCCGACCAGCAGGCCCGGGAGCTCAACAGCGCCACGCGCCAGACCGTGCCCTGGGCGGTGGAAAACACCCCGATGCCGATGTCCGGCGACCACGCCGAGCACATGGCCCACAACGCCGCGGACACGGCGCCGGCAGCCCCGTCCATCAGCCTGCAAGCGGTGCAGGACATCGCCCGCCAGCGCCAGGTCGAACCGGGCTACAGCATCACCTTGCCGAAGACCGCCACCGGCGTGTTCACCATCGCCGTGTTCGCCGACGATCCGCGTAACGATGCCACCCTGCATGTCGACCAATACAGCGGCAAGGTCCTGGCCGACGTGCGCTGGCAGCAGTACAGCAACGTGGCCCGGGCCACGGAGGTTGGGGTGATGCTGCATGAAGGCAAGATGTTCGGCCGCGTCAACCAGATCCTGGTGCTGGTGGTGTGCCTGATGATCCTGCTCAGCGCCGTGAGCGGCATGGTCATGTGGTGGCAGCGTCGTCCCCAGGGCCGACTCGGCGTGCCCCCGCTGCGCCACGACCTGCCGAAATGGAAAACCGCGATGCTGATCATGGCGCTGCTGGCCTTGGCATTTCCTTTGGTTGGAGCCTCGCTGATTGGGGTGTGGCTGCTCGATCGCCTGCTGCTTTCACGCTTCAATCGCGGGCCTGAATCTGCTTCATCTTCAACATGAATCAGCTGAGATGCGCGTTCCAGAGGGCTCTGTAGAATCTCGGCGCTTTAGCCATGCACAGTTATAATGTTACTTTATAACACTAAAGTGTAAGATCCCTGCCCGCAGTTCCCCACTGCGGGCAACCCCCTCGAAGAAGTGATTCACCGTCCCGATGAACAAGTACTTGCTGCCCAGCCTTTGCCTGATGGCCTTGCCTTCCCTGGCTCAGGCGGATGATTCCGCCGCCTCCCTGACCCTGCCCACCGGCACCATTTCGGCTCCGGCCAGCGCGGCCGACGACAACGTCAGCCTGAAGACCCCCACCAGCGCCGGCTCGCGCCTGGGCCTCAGCGCACTGGAAACCCCGGCCAGCACTGACAGCCTGAGCGGCGAACGGATTCGCGCCCGGGGTGACCGCAGCATTCAGGACGCGGTCTCCCGCAGCGCCGGCATCAGCCGCACCGGCACCCCAGGCGACGGTGGCACTTCCTTGTCGGCACGGGGTTTCACCGGGCAGAGTTCGGTGATGCAGCTGTATGACGGCAACCGCATGTACACCGGCATGGGCACCGTGACCTTCCCGGTGGACAGCTGGGCGGTGGAGCGGGTCGACGTGCTGCGCGGCCCGGCCTCGGTGCTGTATGGCGAAGGTGCCACCGGCGCGGTGATCAACACCCTCCCGAAAAAGCCCTTCAGCGGCGCAATCGAAAACCACCTGCGCCTGGGCTACGGCTCCTTCGATCGCCAGCAGCAGGCCCTGGACAGCGGTGGCTCCCTGAGCGACACCTTGAGCTATCGGCTCAACCTCAACCGCGAGCGCAGCAACGGCTGGATCGACCGTGGCGACTCCTCCGGCGATTTCGTCAGTGCCGCCCTGCGCTGGCAGGCTCGCGACGACCTGGCCTTTACCCTGGCCCACGACTACGGCGACCAGAACCCGATGAACGACTTCGGCACGCCGCTGATCAACGGGCGCTTCCACAAAAGCCTGCGAAACAAGAACTACAACGTCCGCAATGACCAGCAGCACTACAACGACCAGTGGACCCGCCTGACCAGCGAATGGCAGATTTCCGACCAGGTCAGTGCCAGCAACGAGCTGTATTACCTCAAGGCCCAGCGTCGTTGGCAGAACGCCGAGAACTACAACTTCAACCCGACCACCGGCCAACTGAGCCGCAGCGGTTACTACGCTATCGGCCACCAGCAGGAACAGGTCGGCGACCGCCAGACCTTTACCTTCAAGCACTCGCTGCTGGGCCTCGACAGCCAGACCCTGACCGGCGTCGACTACAACCGCATTCGCTTTCACCTGAAGAGCAATTCGCCCTTCACCGACAGTTTTACCAACGGTCAACCGCTGGACCTGTATCACCCGGCCGCGGGCGACTTCGCCAGCAACAGCCCCTACCGCGATCAATTCAAGACCACCACCAAACAGCTGTCGGTGTTCGCCGAAAACCGCCTGCAACTCAGCGAGCGCTGGTCCCTGGTGACCGGTGTGCGCCGCGACTATGCGCACATTGATCGGGATGACTTGAAGGACGACAGCCGCAGCGACAAGACCCTGACCGGCAACAACTGGAAGGCCGGGCTGGTGTTTGCCGTAACCCCGGACACCTCCCTTTACGGGCAGTACTCCACCAGCACCGACGGCGTTGGCGGGCTGATTTCCCTGAGCAAGAGCCAGCAGCAATTCGACCTGTCCAGCGCCCGGCAGAGCGAGATCGGCCTCAAGCAGGCGTTCTGGGACCAGCGTGGCGAATGGACCCTGGCGGCCTACCACATCGTCAAGAAGAAGCTGCTGACCGATGTGCCCGGCGAGCCGAACCGCAAACAGCAAGTGGGCCAGCAATCCTCCAACGGCCTGGAAGCCAGCCTGGAGCTGCAACTGCCCGACGCCTGGCAATTGCAGGCCAACGCCGCCATCGTTCGTGCCCAGTACGACGACTTCCAGCAGGACGTCAACGGCGTGCAAGTCTCCCGCGACGGCAAGCGCCCGGTGGACGTGCCGCGCCGCACCGCCAACCTGTGGCTGAGCAAGGCCCTCAACGATGACCTGCGGGCCGGCGCCGGAGTGCGCTACGTGGATGCGCGCTACGCCGATATGGCCAACCGCAACGAACTGCCCAGCTACACCGTGGTCGATGCCAACCTGTCGTGGAAAGCCCTGCCCAATACCACCCTGGGCCTGCAATTGAACAACCTGTTTGACCGCCAGTACGCACAAAGCCAATACAATGACGGCCAGCAATGGATACTCGGCGAGCCACGCTCGTTCTTCGTCACCGCTGACTACACCTTTTAACCCCACCTGGCGCTACGGCACGGGGATCACACGGACACCGCATGACCTCGCTGAACCTCACCAACCTGGCCTGGACACCCCTGGGCCAGGGCCACTGCCATCACCAGTTCCAACTGCGTGAGGCCAGCCTGCAAGTGGCGGCCGGCGAGTTCGTCGGCCTGATCGGGCCCAACGGCAGCGGCAAGACCAGCCTGCTGCGCTGTGCCTATCGCTTCAGCAAGCCGCAGCAGGGCGAGGTGCAACTGGCCCATCACAACGTGTGGAAGCAATCGCCACGCTGGTGCGCGCAACGCATCGCCGTGGTGCTCCAGGAGTTCCCCGACGCCTTCGGCCTGACGGTGGAGGAAGTGGTCGCCATGGGCCGCACGCCGCACAAGGGCCTGTTCGACGGCGACACCGAACAAGACCGGCGCATCGCCCGCGAGGCCCTGGAATCGGTGGGCCTGCTGGGCTTCGAGGACCATGCTTTCGCCACCTTGTCCGGGGGCGAGAAACAACGGGTGATCCTGGCCCGGGCCCTGGCCCAGCGCCCGCAACTGCTGATCCTCGATGAACCGACCAACCACCTCGACCCGCGCTACCAGCTGGAGCTGTTGCAACGGGTCAAGCGCCTGGGCATCGGCACCCTGGCGAGCATCCATGACCTGAACCTGGCCGCGGCCTTCTGCGACCGGCTGTATGTCCTCGATCACGGACGCATCGTCGCCAGCGGCACTCCCACCGAAGTGCTCACAGTCGATCTGCTGCGCAACGTGTTCGGCGTCGAGGCGCTGATCGACGCCCACCCCCTGTCCGGCTACCCACGAATCACCTGGATCACTCAACCATGACCTTGCGCTCCCTGCTCCGCTCCGGCCTCGCCCTGACCCTGTTCCTGGGCACCGCCCAAGCCTTCGCCGAAGCGACCCACTACCCGCTGACCATCACCAGCTGCAACCGTGAAGTGACCTTCAAGCAAGCGCCGCAACACGCCCTCAGCCATGACATCAACATGACCCAGATGATGCTCGCCCTGGGGCTCAAGTCGCGGATGGTGGGCTACAGCGGCGTCAGTGGCTGGAAAGCCGTGACCCCGCAAATGAGCACCTTGCTCGACGGTCTGCCAGAGCTGGCGGCCAAGTACCCGTCGGTGGAAACCCTGCTCAACGCCAACGTCGACTTTTTCTTCGCCGGCTGGGACTACGGCATGCGCATCGGCGGCGACCTCACGCCGCAGACCCTGGCGCCACTGGGGATCAACGTCTACGAGCTGACCGAGTCCTGCGCCTTCGTGATGAAGCGCCCGGCGGCCAGCCTCGACGACACCTACAACGACCTGCGCAACCTGGGGCGGATCTTCGACGTGCAGGACCGGGCCAACGCGCTGATCGCGCAGATGCAGGAGCAGGTCGCCGAGGTACAGAAGAACCTGCCCAAGGACAAGCCCCGGGTGTTCCTCTACGACAGCGGCGAAGACCGGGCCATGACCTCGGGCCGCTTGGGCATGCCCCAGGCCCTGATCGATGCCGCTGGCGGGCGCAACATTCTCGATGACGTCGAGGCCAGTTGGACCCGAATCAACTGGGAGACGGTGGTCGAGCGTAACCCGCAAGTGATCGTCATCGTCGACTACAGCGAAGTCACCGCCGAGCAGAAGCAGCAGTTCCTGCTGAACAACCAGGCCCTGCAAGGAGTCGACGCGATCAAGAACCAGCGCTTCATCGTCATTCCCTATGTGCAAGCCACCCCGGGCATCGACAACGTGCTGGCGGTGGAAACCCTGGCCAAGGGTTTCCACGGCGAATGATCAAGGGTCGTTATGCCTGCCTGTTACTGACCCTCGGCGCCCTGCTGCTGGCGTCCTGTGTGCTGTCCCTGGGTTTCGGTCCGGCGCGGGTGCCGGCGGAGGTGGTCTGGCGGATTCTCCTGCACAAGGCCCTGGGCCTGGGTACGGTGGACTGGAGCCCGGGCCAGGAGCATATCGTCTGGCTGATCCGCGTCCCGCGCATGCTCCTCGGTGCTTTGGTCGGCGCCGGGCTGGCACTGATCGGCGCGGTGCTGCAGGCCGTGACCCGCAATCCCCTGGCCGACCCGCACCTGCTGGGGGTGACCTCCGGCGCCACCCTCGGCGCGGTGATCGTGGTGCTGCACCTGGGGCAGGTCATCGGCCTCTTGACCCTGCCCCTGGCAGCCTTTATCGGCGCCCTGGCGAGCATGCTCCTGGTGCTGGGCATCGCCGCGCGCAACGGGCGCCTGGACAGCGACCGCCTGCTGCTGTGCGGGGTGGCGGTGTCCTTCGTGATGATGGCAGTGGCCAACCTGCTGCTGTTCATGGGTGATCACCGGGCCAGCTCGGCGGTGATGTTCTGGATGCTCGGCGGCCTGGGCCTGGCGCGCTGGGAACTGCTGGCGATTCCTGCCGCCAGCGTGCTGCTGGGGCTGGGGTTGCTGCTGGGCATGGCACGGCCGCTGAATGCCTTGATGGCCGGGGAACAGACTGCCGTGACCCTGGGCCTGAACGCACGCAACGTGCGCCTGAAGGTGTTCCTGATCGCCTCGCTGATGACCGGGGTGCTGGTGTCCATCAGCGGCTCCATCGGCTTTGTCGGGCTGATGGTGCCGCACATCGCCCGGCGCCTGGTGGGTGCCGAGCACCGTCGACTGCTGCCGGCGTGCGTGCTGCTGGGCAGCCTGTTCCTGGTCTGGGTCGACGTCGCCGCGCGTACCCTGATTGCCCCTGAGGACCTGCCCATCGGCGTGGCCACCGCGGCCATTGGCGGGCTGTTCTTCATTGGCCTGATGCGCCGCCGCTGACGGTGCCCGTCTCCCTGTAGGCGCCGGCTTGCCGGCGAAGGCGCCCCTGAGCCTTGTGCCAGGTTCGAGGGCCTCTTCGCTGGCAAGCCAGCTCCTACAATCGTCGCCCTTGCTTTAAGATCGCGCGCTTGGATCTCTCAGGATGAGTCTCATGTTCAGAACCGCATTCTTGGCCTTGCTGCTCGGCACCACCCTTGGTGCCCAGGCCGGCACCTCGGTCGACGTCTCGAAAATCTACGGCAACATCCAGATCGTCAACAGCTTCCCCGACTACAAGGTCAAGGTGGTGAACTCCTTTCCCGATCTGAAGGTCAAGCAGGTCAACTCCTTTGCCGACGCGCCGGGCAAGTGGAAGATCGTCAACAGCTTTCCCGATTACAAGATCCAGATCGTCGACTCCTTTCCCGATTTCACCATCAAATACGTCGACTCCTTCCCTGGGGTTAACTGAAGCCCCTGGCTGACCCAGGCTGCCGCTCTGCGGCAGCACCACAATGACGCATCCCTGCGCACCATCCTCTGCGCAAAGCCTCCTCTTGGGGCATCACCTAGCCGCTCACTGCCGCTAAGACCGACGTTTTCATGCCCTAGGGCGACTCGGCACATCCCTTGCAAAACAGCCCTTCAGCACAGGCGGAGTGAAAACTACTGCGTTTTCACTGCGCCCGAGAAGTCGCATCTACCACCTGAAAAAATCAAGAGTTCATGGAGATCGCACAATGAAGCGTCGTAGTTTGCTCAAGGCTTTCACCCTCTCGGCAAGCATTGCCGCGATGGGCATGACCTGGACCGTCCAGGCCGCCGAGACCATCAAGGTCGGTATCCTGCACTCCCTGTCGGGGACCATGGCGATCTCTGAAACCTCGCTCAAAGACATGGCGCTGATGACCATTGACGAGATCAACGCCAAGGGCGGGGTCAACGGCAAGCTGCTGGAACCGGTGGTGGTGGACCCGGCCTCCAACTGGCCGCTGTTCGCCGAAAAGGGTCGGCAGTTGCTGACCCAGGACAAGGTGGCGGTGGTGTTCGGCTGCTGGACATCGGTGTCGCGCAAATCGGTGCTGCCAGTGTTCGAAGAACTCAACGGCCTGCTGTTCTACCCGGTGCAGTACGAAGGCGAAGAAATGTCGCCCAACGTCTTCTACACCGGCGCCGCGCCGAACCAGCAGGCGATCCCGGCCGTGGAATACCTGATGAGCGAAGACGGCGGCAGCGCCAAGCGCTTCTTCCTGCTGGGCACCGACTACGTCTACCCGCGCACCACCAACAAGATTTTGCGTTCGTTCCTGCACGCCAAGGGCGTGGCCGACAAGGACATCGAAGAGGTCTACACCCCCTTCGGCCACAGCGACTATCAAACCATCGTCGCCAACATCAAGAAGTTCTCCGCCGGCGGCAAGACCGCGGTGATCTCCACGGTCAACGGCGATTCCAACGTGCCCTTCTACAAGGAACTGGCCAACCAGGGCCTGAAGGCCACCGACGTGCCGGTGGTGGCGTTCTCGGTGGGCGAGGAAGAACTGCGCGGCATCGACACCAAGCCGCTGGTGGGCAACCTCGCGGCATGGAACTACTTCGAATCGGTGGATAACCCGGTGAACCAGAAGTTCGTCGCCGCCTGGAAGGCCTACGCCAAGGCCAAGAACCTGCCGGGGGCAGACAAGGCGGTGACCAACGACCCGATGGAAGCCACCTACGTCGGCATTCACATGTGGGCCCAGGCGGTGGAGAAAGCCAAGTCCACCGATGTCGACAAGGTCCGCGAAGCCCTGGCCGGGCAGACCTTCGCCGCGCCCTCGGGCTACACCCTGACCATGGACAAGACCAACCACCACCTGCACAAGCCGGTGATGATCGGCGAGATCCAGCCGGACGGTCAGTTCAACGTGGTGTGGCAGACCGAAGGGCCGATCCGCGCCCAGCCCTGGAGCCCATACATCCCGGGCAACGACAAGAAGCCGGACTACGCGGTCAAGAGCAACTGATCGCCGGATGGACGCCAAGCCTTCAGGCCCGGCACACCCCCTGTAGCCGCTGCCGTAGGCTGCGATCGGCCTCGAAGAGCACGTGCTCTTGAGGCCTTTGAAGGTCCTGCGGACCTTATCGCAGCCTGCGGCAACGGCTACAGAACCACGCTACGCGCAAGGCCACTGATATGCCCACTGCCCTCTACCGTTTGATCCTCGCCTGCCTGTTGCTGCTGCCCATGGCCGCCCAGGCCGGCGACGCCGAAGACTTCGTCGCCGGCAACTCCAGCGAACAGGCCCGGCTTCTGGAAAGCTGGGCCGCGCAGCCCGACCCGGCGCGCCTGGAACTGCTCACGGCCCTGCAACAAGGCCAACTGAGCATGGCCGGCGAAACCAAGCCCCTGCGCCTGAACAACCGCTTGCGGGGCCTGATCGACAGCGCCCTGGCCAGCCATCAGTTGCTTGCCAGCGAGGCCAGCACCCGGCTCGACGCCGCCCGGCAGCTGCAGAAAAGCGCCAAGCCGGCGCAATTGAAATTCCTCGATGCCCAGCTCGCCGCCGAGCAAGACCCCGGCGTGCACGCCGCCCTGAGCCTGGCCCTGGCCAACCTGCAACTGGTGGACAGCGACCCGGCGGTGCGTCTGGCCGCCGTGCGCCTTTTGGGGGAAACCGGCGACCCTCTGGCCCGCACCCGCCTCGAAGGCCTGCTGCAACCCGGGGTCGAGGCCGATGCCAATGTGCGCACCGCCGCCGAAACCAGCCTGGCCCAGGTCAAGCGCAAGCTGCTGGTGGGTGAAGTCCTCGGCCAGGCCTTCAGCGGCTTGTCCCTGGGCTCGATCCTGCTGCTGGCGGCCCTGGGCCTGGCCATCACCTTCGGCCTGCTGGGGGTGATCAACATGGCCCACGGCGAGATGCTGATGCTCGGCGCCTACGCCACCTACGTGGTGCAGCTGCTGTTCCAGCGCTACGCCCCACACGCCATCGAGTACTACCCGCTGCTGGCACTGCCGGTGGCGTTCTTCGTCACCGCCGGGATCGGCATGGCCCTGGAGCGCACGGTGATCCGTCATCTCTATGGCCGGCCCCTGGAAACCCTGCTGGCCACCTGGGGCATCAGCCTGATGCTGATCCAACTGGTGCGCCTGCTGTTCGGCGCGCAGAACGTCGAGGTGGCGAACCCGGCCTGGCTCTCCGGCGGCATCCAGGTATTGCCCAATCTGGTACTGCCCTACAACCGCATCGTGATCATCGCCTTCGCGCTGTTCGTTGTCGTGCTCACCTGGCTGCTGCTGAACAGGACCCGCCTGGGCCTGAACGTGCGAGCAGTGACCCAGAACCGCAACATGGCCGCGTGCTGCGGCGTGCCCACCGGCCGCGTGGACATGCTCGCCTTCGGCCTCGGCTCGGGCATCGCCGGCCTGGGTGGCGTGGCCCTGAGCCAGGTCGGCAACGTTGGCCCGGACCTGGGCCAGAGCTACATCATCGACTCGTTCCTGGTGGTGGTGCTCGGCGGCGTCGGGCAACTGGCCGGCAGCGTGCTGGCGGCCTTTGGCCTGGGGGTGGCGAACAAGATCCTCGAACCGCAGATCGGCGCCGTACTGGGCAAGATCCTCATCCTGGCGCTGATCATTCTGTTCATCCAGAAACGCCCGCAAGGACTCTTCGCACTCAAAGGACGGGTGATCGACTGATGAATCAACCACTGCTCATTACCGCCAGCCAGAAAGCCGGGCCCAAGGTCACGATCGCCGTCGGCGCGCTGCTGCTCCTGGTGCTGCTGGCCTTGCCGCTGTTGTCACTGCTGCCGGCGGACAACCCGCTGCAGGTCTCGGCCTACACCCTGACCCTGGTGGGCAAGATCCTCTGCTACGCCATTGTCGCCCTGGCCCTGGACCTGGTCTGGGGCTACGCCGGGCTGCTGTCCCTGGGCCACGGCCTGTTCTTCGCCCTGGGCGGCTACGCCATGGGCATGTACCTGATGCGCCAGGCCGCCGGAGACGGCCTGCCAGCGTTCATGACCTTCCTTTCGTGGAGCGAACTGCCCTGGTACTGGACCGGCACCAGCCACTTCCTCTGGGCCCTGTGCCTGGTGGTGCTGGCGCCGGGTCTCTTGGCCCTGGTGTTCGGTTTCTTCGCCTTCCGCTCGCGGATCAAGGGCGTGTATTTCTCGATCATGACCCAGGCCCTGACGTTTGCCGGGATGCTGCTGTTCTTCCGTAACGAGACCGGTTTTGGCGGCAACAACGGCTTCACCAATTTCCGCAGCATCCTGGGTTTTGGCATCACCGAACCGGGCACTCGCGCGGTGCTGTTCCTGGCCACGGTGCTGCTGCTGGTGGCCAGCCTGTACCTGGGCTGGCGCCTGGCCCGGAGCAAGTTCGGCCGGGTGCTGACCGCCCTGCGCGATGCCGAGAACCGCCTGATGTTCTGCGGCTACGACCCCCGCGGCTTCAAGCTGTTCGTCTGGGTCTTGAGCGCGGTGCTCTGTGGCTTGGCCGGGGCCCTGTATGTGCCCCAGGTGGGCATCATCAACCCCAGCGAGATGTCCCCCACCAACTCCATCGAGGCTGCCGTGTGGGTAGCCCTGGGCGGACGCGGCACGCTGATCGGGCCGCTGCTGGGCGCCGGGCTGGTGAACGGCATGAAGAGCTGGTTCACCGTGGCCTTCCCCGAATACTGGCTGTTCTGCCTCGGCGCCCTGTTCATCGTGGTGACCCTGTACCTGCCCAAGGGCGTGATCGGCCTGCTGAAGAAACGAGGTGAACAATGAGAGTCACTGCGACCGCGGACTTCATGCTCGAACCCATTCTCGACGCCAACAAGGACGCCGGCGCCAGCCGCGACGCCATCGGCCTCGGGCACGCCGCCGGCAAGGGCCTCAACACCCGCCACGGCACCCTCCTGACCCTGGAAGACATCAGCGTCAGCTTCGACGGTTTCAAGGCCCTCAACGACCTCAACCTGTACATCGGCGTCGGCGAGCTGCGCTGCATCATCGGCCCCAACGGCGCCGGCAAGACCACCCTGATGGACGTGATCACCGGCAAGACCCGCCCCACCCAGGGCAAGGCCTGGTTCGGCGAAACCCTGGACCTGACCCGGATGAGCGAAGTGCAGATCGCCCAGGCCGGGATCGGCCGCAAGTTCCAGAAGCCCACGGTGTTCGAGGCCCTGAGCGTGTTCGAGAACCTGGAGCTGGCGCAGAAGACCGACAAGTCGGTGTGGGCCAGCCTCGGGGCGCGCCTGAGCGGCGAACAGAAAGACCGCATCGCCCAGGTGCTGGAGACCATTCGCCTGAGCCCTTCGGCCCAGCGCCAGGCCGGCTTGCTGTCCCACGGTCAGAAGCAGTTCCTGGAGATCGGCATGCTGCTGATGCAAGACCCGCAACTGCTGTTGCTGGACGAGCCGGTGGCAGGCATGACCGACGCCGAGACCGAGTTCACCGCCGAGCTGTTCAAGACCCTGGCGGGCCAGCATTCGCTGATGGTGGTGGAACACGACATGGGCTTTGTCGGCTCGATTGCCGACCACGTCACCGTGCTGCACCAGGGCAGCGTACTGGCCGAAGGGTCGCTGGAGCAGGTGCAGGAAAACGAGCGGGTGATCGAGGTGTACCTCGGCCGCTGACCCAACCAACCACCTTTGTCGCCGCTGCCGCAGGCTGCGATCGGCCTTGAAGAGGACGTGCTCTGCAAGGCCCATGAAGGTCCTGTGGACCTTGTCGCAGCCTGCGGCAGCGGCTACAGGTTTTTGAAGGAATCCGAACATGCTGCAAGTCGACCAGCTGCACCAGTACTACGGCGGTAGCCACATCCTGCGCGGCCTGAGTTTCGAAGCCCGGATCGGCGAAGTCACCTGCCTGCTGGGACGCAACGGCGTGGGCAAGACCACCCTGCTCAAATGCCTGATGGGCCTGCTGCCGGTCAAGGAAGGCGCGGTCAACTGGGAGGGCCGGACCATCACCGGCTACAAGCCCCACCAGAGGGTCAACGCCGGGATCGCCTACGTGCCCCAGGGCCGGGAAATCTTCGGCCGCCTGAGCGTGGAGGAAAACCTGCTGATGGGCCTGTCCCGCTTCCCCGGCTCCCAGGCCAGGGAAGTCCCGGCCTTCATCTACGAACTGTTCCCAGTGCTGTTGCAGATGAAGCAGCGCCGTGGCGGCGACCTCTCCGGCGGCCAGCAGCAACAGCTGGCCATCGGTCGCGCCCTGGCCAGCCGCCCCCGGCTGCTGATCCTCGATGAGCCCACCGAAGGCATCCAGCCCTCGGTGATCAAGGAGATCGGCGCGGTGATCAAGCAACTCGCGGCCCGGGGCGATATGGCCATTGTGCTGGTGGAACAGTTCTACGACTTTGCCGCCGAACTGGCCGACCAGTACCTGGTGATGTCCCGGGGCGAAATCGTCCAGCAGGGCCGAGGGGAAAATATGCAGGCAGAAGGTGTACGCGGCCTGGTTACGATCTAATCTGTAGCTTCCTAACGATAACGACCCAGCATGAACTCACCTGCCGCCACCGCCCTGTTCACCCCCAGCTGGCACGCCGAGCTGGAACTGGCTTATGCCCGTTTCGGCGCCACCACGCGCCCGGTGCTGCGTCGCCACCTGGGGCCGCTGCGGGTGCAGAAGCACCTGTATGCCGAAGGCCCCGAGGTCTGCCAGCACATCATCGTCCACCCACCCGGCGGCATCGCCGGCGGCGACCGGCTGGCCATCAGTGCCCGGGTCGAGCGCGACGCCTGGGCCCAGCTGACCAGCCCCGGTGCCGCCAAGTGGTACCGCGCCACCGGCCCTGCCAGCCAGACCCTGAGGCTGCAAGTGGCGCCGGGGGCGACCCTGGAATGGCTGCCCCAGGAAACCATTGTCTTCAGCGCCGCCCAGGCCGAACTGACCACCCTGATCGAACTGCAAGGCGATGCCCGGCTGTTCTACTGGGACGTCGTGGCCCTGGGACGTCCGGCCAGTGGCGAGCGCTTCGAGCAAGGGCACTTCCAGGCTCACCTGGATATCCAGCGCGACGGCCGACCGCTCTGGCATGAGCGCCAGCGCATCAAAGGTGGCGACGGCCTGCTGGATTCCCCCATCGGCCTGGACGGCCAGCCAGTGTTCGCCACCTTGCTGGTGACCGGTGAAATCGACAGCCAACTGCTGGAGCGCTGCCGCGCCCTGGAACACCCGGTACGTGGCGACCTGAGCCAACTGCCGGGCCTGCTGGTGGCCCGCTGCCTGGCCAGTGAAGCCCTGCAGGCCCGGGCCTGGCTGATCGACCTGTGGCGCCTGCTGCGCCCGGCGTTGCTGGGCCGCGAGGCCGTGCCGCCGAGGATCTGGAACACATGAAACACCTGCCCTTTTCAAACTGCCCAACGACGGATCGATCACGATGGACCTGACCCCACGCGAAAAAGACAAGCTGCTGATCTTCACCGCCGGCCTGGTGGCCGAACGGCGACTGGCCCGCGGCCTCAAGCTCAACTACCCGGAAGCCATGGCCTATATTTCCGCCGCGCTGCTCGAAGGTGCCCGGGACGGCCAGAGCGTGGCCGATCTGATGCACTACGGCACCACCCTGCTGAGCCGCGAACAGGTGATGGAAGGCATACCGGAGATGATCCCGGAGATCCAGGTCGAGGCCACCTTCCCCGATGGCACCAAGCTGGTCACCGTCCACCAACCCATCGCCTGAGGCCGCGCCATGACCTATCGCATCCGCGACGCATTGCACGCCGACCTGCCGGCAATCCGCGACATCTACAACGACGCGGTGGTCAATACCACGGCGATCTGGAACGACACCCCGGTCGACCTGGGCAACCGTCAGGCCTGGTTCAGCGCGCGCCAGAGCCAGGGCTATCCGATCCTGGTGGTGGTCAACGCCGAGGAGCAGGTGCTCGGCTACGCTTCCTTCGGCGACTGGCGACCCTTCGACGGCTTTCGCCACACCGTGGAACATTCGGTCTATGTCCGCCGCGACCAGCGCGGCAACGGCCTGGGTCCACAGCTGATGGCAGTGCTGCTGGAGCGCGCCCGGGGCTGTGACAAGCACGTGATGGTGGCCGCCATCGAAAGCGCCAACGCCGCCTCGATCCGTCTGCATGAACGCCTGGGTTTCATCAGCACCGGGCAGATGCCCCAGGTGGGCACCAAGTTCGGCCGCTGGCTGGACCTGACCTTCATGCAGCTGATTCTCAACCCTGGGGCACAACCGCCTGCCCCTCACCAGGAGTGACCTCTCGATGAACGCCGCCCAACTGCGCCGAGTCCATGGAGAAAGCTTTGCCCATTACCGTCAAGGATTGATCGACCTGCTGCTGGATTCGGTGCACCACGGCGCGTCCATCGGCTTCATGGCCGATCTGGACGACAGCCAGGCCCGGGACTACCTCGGCAGCGTGCAGGCAGGCGTCGAGGACGGCAGCCTGATGCTGTGGGTGGTGGTTCACGATGAGAAGGTCCTGGCCAGCGTGCAGCTGGCGCTGTGCATGAAGGCCAATGGGCGCAACCGCGCCGAGGTGCAAAAGCTCCAGGTGCTGCACAGCGCCCGGCGCCGTGGCCTGGGCCAGCAACTGATGAACGCCCTGGAGCAGGCCGCCCGCCAGCACAAGCGCGGGCTGCTGTACCTGGACACCGAGGCTGGGTCGGCGGCCGAGGACTTCTACCGTTCCCTGGGCTACACCCGGGTCGGCGAACTGCCCAACTACTGCCAGAGCCCGGACGGCACTTACACCGCCACCGCCATCTACTTCAAGACCCTGGGACAACCCCTATGATTCCTGGCCAATACCAGATCCAGCCCGGCGAGATCGAACTCAATGCCGGGCGCCGCACCTTGACCCTCAGCGTGGCCAACAGTGGCGACCGGCCGATCCAGGTCGGCTCCCACTATCACTTTTTCGAAACCAACGACGCCCTGACCTTCGACCGCGCCGCCAGCCGCGGCATGCGCCTGAACATCGCCGCCGGCACCGCGGTGCGCTTCGAACCGGGACAGACCCGGGAAGTGGAACTGGTGGATCTGGCCGGCAAGCGCCGGGTGTTCGGCTTTGCCGGACGCATCATGGGCGACCTCTGAGCCCTCGACCCTACGCACATAGGAGCCAGCTTGGTGGCGAATGCGGTCTTTCGGGCCCCTTCGCCGGCAAGCCGGCTCCTACAAGACCTGTTTCTGTAAGGAGCTGCGATGAAGATTTCCCGTGAGGCCTACGCCGACATGTTCGGCCCCACCGTGGGCGACAAGGTACGGCTGGCCGACACCGAGCTGTGGATCGAAGTGGAGCAGGACTTCACCACCTACGGTGAAGAAGTGAAGTTCGGTGGCGGCAAGGTGATTCGCGATGGCATGGGCCAGAGCCAGCTGCTGGCGTGCGATGTGGTGGACACCCTGATCACCAACGCGCTGATCATCGATCACTGGGGCATCGTCAAGGCCGACGTCGGTTTGAAGGACGGGCGCATCGCCGCCATCGGCAAGGCCGGCAACCCGGATATCCAGCCCGATGTGACCATCGCCATCGGCGCCAGCACCGAGGTCATCGCCGGTGAAGGCATGATCCTCACCGCCGGCGGCATCGATACCCATATCCACTTCATCTGCCCGCAACAGATTGAAGAAGCGCTGATGAGCGGTGTCACCACCATGATCGGCGGCGGCACCGGGCCGGCCACCGGGACCAACGCCACCACCTGCACCTCCGGGCCTTGGCACATGGCGCGCATGCTCCAGGCCGCGGACGCCTTCCCGATGAACATCGGTTTTACCGGCAAGGGCAACGCCAGCCTGCCGGAGCCCTTGATCGAGCAGGTCAAGGCGGGGGCCATCGGCCTCAAGCTGCACGAGGACTGGGGCAGCACCCCGGCCAGTATCGACAACTGCCTGAGCGTGGCCGATGAGTACGACGTGCAGGTGGCGATCCACACCGACACGCTGAACGAATCCGGCTTCGTCGAAACCACCCTCGGCGCCTTCAAGGGCCGGACCATCCACACCTACCACACCGAAGGTGCCGGCGGCGGCCATGCCCCGGACATCATCAAGGCCTGTGGCTTCGCCAATGTGCTGCCCAGCTCCACCAACCCGACCCGGCCCTTCACCCGCAACACCATCGACGAACACCTGGACATGCTCATGGTCTGCCACCACCTGGACCCGAGCATCGCCGAGGACGTGGCTTTTGCCGAGAGCCGCATCCGCCGCGAGACCATCGCCGCCGAAGACATCCTCCATGACCTGGGGGCGTTCTCGATGATCAGCTCCGACAGCCAGGCCATGGGCCGGGTCGGCGAAGTGGTGACCCGCACCTGGCAGACCGCCGACAAGATGCACCGCCAGCGCGGTCCGCTGCCGGGCGACGGCCCGGGCAACAGCAACTTCCGGGTCAAGCGCTACATCGCCAAGTACACCATCAACCCGGCCATCACCCACGGCATCAGCCATGAGGTGGGCTCTATCGAAGTAGGCAAATGGGCCGACCTGGTGCTCTGGCGCCCGGCCTTTTTCGGGGTCAAGCCGACCCTGATCCTCAAGGGCGGGGCCATTGCCGCGAGCCTGATGGGTGACGCCAATGCCTCGATCCCGACCCCGCAACCGGTGCACTACCGGCCGATGTTCGCAAGCTTTGGCGGCAGCCGCCACGCCACCAGCCTGACCTTTATCAGCCAGGCCGCACTGGACGCTGGCGTACCGGAGCAACTGGGGCTGAAGAAGCGCATCGCCGTGGTCAAGGGCTGTCGCACCGTGCAAAAGAGCGACCTGATCCACAATGACTACCTGCCGAACATCGAGGTCGACCCGCAGACCTATCAGGTCAAGGCCGACGGTGTACTGCTGTGGTGTGAACCGGCGGATGTGCTGCCCATGGCCCAGCGTTACTTCCTGTTCTGAGGCGTGTCCGGCCACTGGGCAGGCACGATGTTGAAGCCGTGGATAAGGCGCTAAGATGCGTGTCGGTTTTCCACTCTCTGCCCAATAAGGTGCCCGGCTATGCGCCTGTCCGATTTCATCGTGCAGCACGTTGATCGAATCGTTGATGAATGGGAACAATTTGCCAGGACCCTGGCCGCGGACACTCTGACCCGCAGCGACCTGCGGGATCACGCCACCTCGATCCTGCTGGCGGCCGCCCGGGACATGCGCATCACCCAGAGCCCGGGTGAACAGCTGGCCAAGGCCAGGGGCGAAGGCCCGGAGAAATCCCCGAGCCTGGATGCGGCCGCCGCCAGCCATGGCGAACTGCGCCATCACGTGGGTTTCGATCTGGTGCAGATGACGTCCGAGTTCCGCCACCTGCGGGCCTGTGTGATCCGTCTGTGGGTCGCCAGCCTGGTAACCCCGGACCTGGAACACCTGCAGGACATGATCCGTTTCAACGAGGCCATCGACGAAGCCCTGGCCGAGTCCACCTGCGCCTATGCCGAGCAGGTCAGCCGCTCACGGGACATCTTCCTGGCGATTCTCGGCCACGACCTGCGGGCACCGTTGCAGGCGGTGAGCATGTCCACCGAGATGCTGGCGCGCAAAGTGCCGCTGGATGGCGACGCCCAGGCCTTTGTCTCACGCATCAAGACCGGCACCCGACACATGGGCGCCATGGTCAGCGATTTGCTAGAGTTCGTCCGCAGTCGCCTGGGCAACGGCCTGCCCATCGACCCCGCGCCCATGGACCTGGCCAGCGCCGCCAAGGCCGCCATGGACGAAGCCTGCGCCGGACAGCCCGATTGCACGCCGTTACTGAGCTTCGAAGGTGACAGCCATGGCATCTGGGACCGGGGACGTATCGAACAGATGCTGCAGAACCTGATCGGCAACGCCCTGCAGCACGGCAGCAACCGCCGTACCGTGACCGTGACCATTACCGGCGGTGCGGAACAGGTGCTGTTGACCGTGCACAATTACGGCACGCCGATTCCCAAGGAAGCCCTGGGCACCCTGTTCGATCCTTTGGTGCGCAGTGCCGATGAGGAACTGGGCAGCACCAGCACCAGCCTTGGCCTGGGGTTGTTCATCGTCAAGGAAGTGGTGACCGCGCACCAAGGCAGCATCGAGGTCAGCTCCAACGAAAGCGACGGCACCACCTTCACCGTCACCCTGCCGCGGGTCTCCCGCGCCTGAGGCACGCTATAACTGCTGCTGCCCTCTGTAGCCGCTGCTGAGCGCCAGCGAAGCTGCGAACGAGGACGCAGTCCTCGCAACCTGCTTTTCCTGACACGCCGCAGCTGCCTGTTTTTACGGCCGCTGCGCGCCCGGTCGCAGCCTCGCTGGCGCTCGGCAGCGGCTACAGGCCGTCAGGCCATCACATGGGACATCAGTCCAGCAGCAGGCGGCCCAGGCGCTGCTTGAGCATCTGGTTCTCCGCCCGCAGTTGCCGCACCTCGTCCAGCAGGTCCAACGCCAGGGCGACGCCCTCCCACTCCAGGTCCAGGTCGCGGCGCAACTTCGCCGCGCGCTTGGCCAGGGCCAGTTCGACATCATTGAAGCGCCAGTCCTTGGGCGCCGTCCCCTGGGGTTCGAGGATGCCGTGTTCGACGATTTCGATCACGTAGGCCGCCGACAGGTCGGCCACTTCACAGAACTCTTCCATGTCCAGCTGAACGATCAGGGTGCTCATGATCAGCGCCTCCTAGTGTCGAATCAGAAATTTTCCCGGGGGTCGAACGCCGCCTTCTTCGCCAGTTCCTGCCACAACGCCTTGACGTCGTCGCCGGTGTGCTTGGGCATCACCGCCTTGAGCTGGACGAACAGGTAGCCACGCTGGCCGGCCTTGTTCAGCAGGCCATGCCCCTTGGCGCGCATGCGCTGGCCGTTCTGGCTGCCGGCCGGGACCTTGAGATTGATCTTGCCGGTCAGGGTCGGGACCGCCACCTCGGTGCCCAACGCCAGCTCCCAAGGGGCCAGCGGCAGGGTGATGATCAGGTTTTCACCTTCGACATCGAATTTCGGATGGGGCGCAAAACGAATGGTCAGGTACAGGTCGCCATTGGCCCCGCCGCCCACGCCCGGCGCGCCCTGGCCCTTGAGGCGGATGCGCTCGCCGTCGGTGACCCCGGCCGGAATCTTCACGTTCAGGCTTTTGCTGGTGTTGCTGACGTGCTGCCCGTTGGCGTTGTATTGCGGCACCTGGAAGCTGATCTTCTTCGACTCGTTCGACAGGGTTTCTTCAAGAAAGATCGGCAGTTCCATTTCCACATCCTGTCCACGACGACCGCTGCTGCGGCGCTGCTCCGGGCCGCCGAATCCTGGCCCCCGGTTGCCAAAGATCGAACTGAAGAAGTCCGAGAAGTCCCCACCGTCACCGCCACCAAAGCCGCCACGGCTCTGCCAGCCCGGTGGCCCCTGGAACGGCTGGCCGTGCTGGCCGTACTTGCGCAGGTCGTCGTACTCGGCGCGCTTGTCGGCGCTTTTCAGCGCTTCATAGGCTTCCGAGGCATCCTTGAACTTGGCCTCGGCATCCTTTTCCTTACTGACGTCGGGGTGGTATTTGCGCGCCAGCTTGCGATAGGCGGCCTTGATCGCCTTGTCGTCCGCCGTCGGCTCCACGCCGAGAATCTTGTAATAGTCTTTGAAGTCCATCGAGGGAATCACCATCCGTTATCAAAGTCGCGCGGCGTGCAGCACAGCATGCTCGGTCTGGCAGCATGAGAATTGATCAATCTCAATCCTCTGACTGAACGGCGCATCAGAAGTTTATCGGCAGCCGCGGGCGGATCTTGTGATCCCTGGTGGCTGCTCGGCCCATGCCTGCAAGTTTGGGGGTCAAGGATAGTCTTTCAAGGCACGACAGGGGGTGATTTAGCAGATAGTCGGCCTTTGCAACGCGCGAGGACTGGCGTACGCTTCGCGGCCGTTTTTTTCACCGGATCCAAAGACATGAACAACGCCACCCCGGCCCGTGCCTGCGGCATTGACTTCGGTACCTCCAACTCCACCGTCGGCTGGCTGCGCCCCGGCGAGGAGACGCTGATCGCCCTGGAGGACGACAAGATCACCCTGCCTTCGGTGGTGTTCTTCAATATCGAGGAGCGCCGTCCGGTGTACGGCCGCCTGGCGTTGCACGAATACCTGGAAGGCTACGAAGGCCGGCTGATGCGCTCGCTGAAGAGCCTGCTGGGCTCCAAGCTGATCAAGCACGACACCAGCGTGCTAGGCACCGCGATGCCGTTCAAGGACCTCTTGGGGCTGTTCATCGGCCAGCTGAAAAGCCGCGCCGAAGCCACCGCCGGTCGGGAATTCGAGCAAGTGGTACTGGGCCGCCCGGTGTTCTTCGTCGATGACGATGCCGCCGCCGACCAGGAAGCCGAAGACACCCTGGTGGAAGTGGCGCGCAAGATCGGCTTCAAGGAAGTGTCCTTCCAGTACGAACCCATCGCCGCGGCCTTCGACTACGAATCCACCATCGAACGCGAAGAGCTGGTACTGATCGTCGACATCGGCGGTGGTACTTCGGACTTTTCCCTGGTGCGCCTGTCCCCCGAGCGCCGTGGCGTCGACAACCGTCACGACGACATCCTCGCCACTGGCGGCGTGCACGTCGGCGGTACCGACTTCGACAAGCAACTGAGCCTGCAGGGCGTGATGCCGCTGTTCGGCTACGGCAGCCGGATGAAGAGCGGCGCCTACATGCCCACCAGCCACCACATGAACCTGGCGACCTGGCACACCATCAACTCGGTGTATTCGCAAAAGTCCCAGCTGGCCCTGGGCAGCATGCGCTACGACATCGAGGACACCGGCGGCATCGACCGTCTGTTCAAGCTGATCGAACAGCGCGCCGGGCACTGGCTGGCCATGGAAGTGGAAGAAACCAAGATCCAGCTGACCCACGCCGAGAACCGCCTGGTGGCCCTGGACCGCATCGAGCGCGACCTCAGCGTCGATCTGAGCCGGGCCCTGTTCGAATCCTCCATCGACGGTTTGCTGGAGCGCATCCGCACCAGCGTCACCCAACTGCTGAGCGATGCCAATGTTGGTGTGGCCCAGGTCGACACGGTGTTCTTCACCGGCGGTTCCAGCGGTATTCCGGCGCTGCGCCAGAGCGTGGCGGCCATGCTGCCCAACGCCCGGCATGTGGAAGGCAATATCTTCGGCAGCATCGGCAGCGGTCTGGCCATCGAAGCCAAGAAGCGCTACGGATAAGGGCAGCGGCAAGCTTCAAGCGGCAAGCCGCAAGTAAAGGCAAGAGCGGGATCGGCTGTAGCTTGCGGCTTGAAGCTGCAAGCTGGCGGCTGCTGTTAAACCAGGCCCGCCAGCTTCAATTCGCTCTTCAGGTAGGCGTAATAGATCGGCCCCGCCACCACCCCGGGCAGGCCGAAGGCGGCCTCGAACACCAGCATCGCCAGAAGCAGTTCCCAGGACTTGGCACTGATCTGCCCGCCGACGATCCGCGCGTTGAGGAAGTATTCCAGCTTGTGGATAAAGATCAGGTAGCCCAGCGCCGCCACCGCCACCCAGATCGACAGCGACAGCCCGACGATGGTGATCAGGGTGTTGGAGATCAGGTTGCCGATCACCGGCAGCAGGCCCAGCAGGAAGGTCAGCACGATCAGGGTCTTGGTCAGCGGCAGCTTGACCCCGAACAGCGGCAGGATCAGCGCCAGGAAGATCCCGGTGAAGAAGGTGTTGAGCAGGGAGATCTTGATCTGCGCGAAGACGATGTTGCGAAACGCCTGGACCAGCAAGTGCAGGCGGTCGAACAGCGCCGCTGCCAGGGGCTTGCGCTTGGTCAGGTCGGGGATGCGCTGCAGGGCGATGATCGCCCCCAGGACCATGCCGATCAGCAGGGTCACGAACATGTGCGCCGCGTCCTTGCCCACCAGCTGCAACTCGCTCAAGTGCTTGCTGGCCCAGGCGCCTATGGCCGCCTGGAACTCCGCGGCGCTGGCCGGCAGGTAGGCGTCGAGGAACGGCGGCAACTGGCCCCGGGCCTTGTCCACCACCACCATGAACTTGCCCAGCGAGGCGCCAGGGTTCTCCGCTTCATGCAGCAGGAAACTGATGGCCCCGGCGAACAGCAGGGTCAGCAGGCTGACCACCAGCGTGCCCAGCAGCGCCACCGCCAGCCAGCGCGCGCGCCGGCCTTCGATCAGCCGCTGCAATTGCGGGGTGAGCATGTTGACCAGCTCGAACACCAAGAGACCGGCCAGCAGGCTGGGCAACAGACGCATGGGCAAGGCCAGCAACAGGCCACCGAAGATGATGATCCAACTGATGAACAACAGATGACGCTGTGAAAACGCTGGCATAAAGCCTCAAGACAAACAGCGGGAAAAGACCGGCAGTCTGCCAGCCTTCACCCCGGAGGAATAGTGGCAGGCGCCCCAAGGGCATGGGCTTACATGGGTACTTGAGTCTTGTGACAGGCGAAGGTTCAGTCGCCTTTGGCCTGAGGCAGCGGGGCTGAAAGGTCGGGCAGCGGCACGTTGTAACCGCAGTAGTGCAGGTGAGTCAGGGTCAGGCGCTTGTCGGGGTAGTCATCGCCCCATCTCAGGTTCTGGTCGTAGCGCGATTTGACATGGGCACAGAACCCTTGAAGATCGGCCCGGGCCTTGGCCAGCAGCGGTGCCGGCAATGGGTTGATCTTCAGGCTCTGGAAGAACGGCAGGATGAACACCTGATCCAGGTCGTAGCCCTTGCTTCCCAAGGGCAGGCGCTGGCCGGCATGCACGTAGAACGGCTGCTGCAGGCCGCTCTCCTGCTCCCAGCACCAGTACTTGACCTTGTCTTCGAGAATGCCCACTGCGGTCCCTTCCCAGCGCTCGTAGGCGCGCAGGCATTGATAGCCCTGCACAGTCACCCACTGCAGGCTGCTGGGCTTGACTCCGCTATGGGAAGGCAGCGCCTGCCTGGCCAGCAGATCATCCAGAAAGGCCTGGCGGGGATACAGCAGCCCATCCGCGCGACCATCGAGAAAGCTGTTGACCCGCATGTACAGTGCCGCAGCCGTCACCTCGGTAGTGCCGTAGGAGAAGGTTCCGGAGGTGCCGACCGACAGCGCGTCACGGCCCTTTTCATAGTCAAAGCCGCCGGTGACAGTGCCACACGGCGCATGCCGATAAGGCTCGGGCAGGTCGAAGGAGTAACGCTGCATCAGGGTGACCCGCTTCGCCCCCTCCTGGCACAGCATGCGGGAATCCAGACGAGCATTTTCATAGACCAGGGGTGGGCCGCCGCACGCCGGCAGCACCCCACAGGTCAGAACGATCAGCGCTATCTGTGCAGCCTTCATTGCGAGCCCAGTAATTTGTCGTTGCCGTGCTGATCGATCAAGGTCGGGACGATGTACTTGTTGCTGTTCTTGAAGGTCTCTTGCAACCCGCTGCTGGCTCCGCCACAAATGTCCTTGGCCACACACAAGTAGTTGGAGTGAGGACTGTCCGCGGCCAACAGCTTGCCTGACGTAGCCGCGGCCCCGAAGAATCGGGCAACCGTATCGGACGAGTGCCACGCATTGCGCCCCAGCAAGTCGGACACCGTATCGGTCACCGGCAACGTATTGAAGAACATGCTCGAGGTCGGCCGGTTGACCTGGAAGAACGCCCCTTCACTGATGTCGAACCCGGCATTCTTGGCCGCCTGGAAGAAGTCCGTCGAAGCGACGGGCGCGCCCGACAGCTGGATGCTACCCGCATTGCCATTGGCATTGAAGTTGAGTCCGGCAATGGCCCGGTACGTCAGCAAGCCGCCCTGGCTGTGGCCGAATACATCCAGCTTGTTGCCCTGGTCGAGCCCGGCGCCGAGGAAATCATTGAGCTGCCGGGCGTTCCCTGAACGCACGGCACCGCCGAGCATCACATCCCACAAGGACTCCACCAGGTCACCCAGGAAGCCATGCTCAGGGTTATAGGCCTGGATGAAGCTGTCCTTGCCGGTCTGCATGCCGCCGTTGACCAGCGCCGCATCCAGCGAGTTCTGGATCCCGTTGGTGAACACCGCTGCGTTACCGTCGGGTGTCAGCAAGTTCTGCAAACTGTTGCGTGTGGCGTCCACATCCAGGACCGGCTTGCCCGATTCCGGGTCGATAAAGACTTTTCCATTGGCATCCTTTTTGTACTCCATCTGCACACGATAGAAGCTCATGTCCCCCGTGAGCAGCGCCGGGACTTGGGTAACCACGCCACCATGACTGACGACGCCGGGTATTACGCCGCCGGTGTAGAAGGCCGACTCGTCCATGGCTTTCTGCAGGAAGCCCGGTATCCAGGCCAAAGGCGCCAGCGCCGGGTTGTCGGCCAGGGCCTTGTCCGCGGCCTGGGTCAGATCGCCGTACTGGGTGAACGCTGCGGACGCATTCTTGCCATAGTCCTTGATCCCCTGAGCCCATTGATTGAGGGTCTGCAACGGATGGCTCACCGCGTCCAGGGACGACTGGGACACATACAGATCGGTACGCTTTTCCTTGTCCTTGGTGATCTCGTAGGCCCGTGACGGATCACGGTTCAGGCCCGCCGTGGAGTCGGCGCCAGTCTTGGCGTCGTTGCGTACGGTGATGGTGCCCGCGCCCACCGTGGCGCGCACTTCCTGTTCACGCTCCTTGCGGTAGTCATAGCCGCTGACACTCCAGCCCGAAGCCCCGGTCTTGCCCTTGCCTTCCTGGCTCTTGTCATTGGTGAAGGCCACCTCCTTGCCGCCGGTGGACTTGGCGCCGTCGCCGCCGCCCCAGCCAAAGGTGCCGCCCGCGTTGACGTAGTAGCTGTGCTCCTTGTCCTGGCCGGAGATATCGCGGAAGCCCAGGGTGCCGGTGTCCAGCTTGAGGTTGCCGTTGTCGGCGGCGACCAGCGCGCCATCGAGCTGGGTGTGCTTCTCGGTGCGGATGTCGACACCGTTCTTGCCGGTGATGCTGGTCTGCTCCTGGACCCAGTTGGTCGTGCCGGTGGTCTTGCCCACACCCAGGGAACCGCTGACGCTGCCACCGCCGCCCAGGCCGATGCTCACGGTGACGCTGGCATCCAGTTCCTTGCCGCTGACCTTGCCGGTATCCGGCACCGAGGACACGGTCAGGTCGCCGCCCACCCGGCCGATGACCTCTCCGCCGCGCAGGGTGGCGCCGGCAATGGTGGTGTCCTTGCCGCTGCTGAAACGCAGCTGGTCGCCGGCCACCAGGTTGGCGTTCTGTTGCCGCTGGTTGTCCCGGTCCAGTTGGCCCTTGCCCATGTCGACGCTGGCATAGACCGAGATGAAGTCCTTGCCACCCACCGCCAGGCCCACTTCGCCTCCGCCGCTGTGACGGCTGGACTCGCTGCTGGAATCGTTCTGCGCAGCGCGGATGGTCAGGTCGTTGCCGGCCCCCAGGTCGATATCGCGCCCGGCCTGGACCTGGGTTCCGATCAGGGTCAGGTTGTTGCGCGCCTCAAGGCTGACGTCGCGCCCGGCGAGGAACACCGACGGGGTGTTGGTGCCCTGGCTCATCTGCTCGCTGGCCACACCGTTGCTGCCACCGATACCGGCACGGGCGCTGCCGCCGCCGCTCTGGCCATTGATGCCGCCCTGGCTGCGGGCGCTCTTGCTCTCTTCGGAAATCGAGCCGCGGGCCACATCCACATTGATGTCGCGCCCCACCAGGGTGATGTCGCGCCCGGCGTCGAACTGACCGCCACGAATGTTGATGTCATTGCCGGCCACGGCGCTGATGTCCCGCCCGGCACCGAGGCTGGCAGGGCTGTTGCTGTGCACTTCCTGGCGCGAGCTGCTGGACTGGCTGGCCGTGCCGAAGTGGGTCGCGGTGGTCGGGCCCGAGGTGAACTGGTTGATCGCATCCACGGTGCTCAGCACGCTGGAGGCCTTGCTGGTGTTGTCCTCGCCTTTGCCGGTGCCCTTGATCGCATCCATGGTGTTGCCGTAGTTGTGGCTGACGTTGACCGTCAGGCCATTGCGATCACGGCTCTTGCTGCGTTCCTCGATCGAGGTTTGCTTGCCGGCATCGATGCTGATATCGCGCCCGGCCTGCAGGTTGATATCGCGCCCGGCATCCACCCGCGAGCCTTCCAGGGTCAGGTCACGCCCGGCCTTGATGGTTGCATCCTGCCCGGCCAGCAACTGGCTCGGCGCCACTGTCTGCTCGGCATTGCGCGACTTCTGCTTGAGGGCTTCGCTGCCCAGGAACGCGGTGACGCCGTTGCGATCGCTCTCCAGGGACAGCCCCACATGCTTCTCGGATTTCCAGTTGCTCTGGTCCGAACTGTTGCTGCCAGCCAGCACGTTGACGTCGCGGCCCGCCCCCACGTTGAGGTTGCGCTCGGCCGCCGCCGTGCTGCCGATCATATTGACGTCGCGGGCCGCCTGCAGGGTGGTGTCACGCCCGCCGCTGACCACGCTGCCAACGCTCTGGGACTGGGTGTTTTCCTGCCCCGACTTCTTCGCCGAGGCAATCGAAGTGAAGCTGCCGGAACTGGAAAGCCCCACCTTGCTCTTGTACTTCTCGCTCTGGCTGCTGGAGGTGTTGGCTGCATCCATCAGGTTGATGTCGCCATTCTTGTCGATCAGCCCGGCGCGCACTTCGGCATCGCGCTTGGCCTCGATGGAGCTGGCCGAAAGATTGACGTTGGTGCCGGCGATCACCACCGCGTCGTTACCGGCGCTGAGCTCGCTGCCCACCTGAGTGGTGCTGCTGGAGGTGCGGCTGTTGCCGCTCTTGTTCAGGCCGAAGCTGCCTTTCTTCTTCTGGCTGTAGGAGCTGTCCTGCTGCTCCTGGGCCGAGACCAGGCTCACGTCACGGGTGGCCCCCACCAGCAGGTCGTTGCCGGCCTTGAGCTGGCTACCGACTACAGTCACGTCGCGCCCGCCATTGAGGCTGATGCGCCCGTCCTTGTCCTGGCTGACGTTGACCATCAGGTCGTGCCCGGCGCTGATCTCGGAGGCCACGTTGGTGGTCGAGGAGTCGGCGCTCTGGGTGGTCTTGCTCTTGCCCCAGGAACCTTTCTTCTTCTGGTAGGAGGTCGAGGACTGCTCGTCCTGGGCCGAGGCGATGACGATGTCGCGCTTGGCGTTGAGGGACAGGTCATGGCCGGCATCAACCTTGCTCGCCACCACCGCCAGGTCGCGCCCGGCATTGAGTTGCAGGTTGCCGCCGGTGGTCACGCTGGAGCCCAGGGTCTGCACCGTGTCGTGGGTCACCAGGCCGCGACGGATCGCGCTCTGGGTGAAGGTATGGTCCTGCACCGCCAGTAAATCGATGTCACGACCAGCGCTGAGCTTGGCATCCCCGGCGCTGGCGAGCTGACCGAGGTTGCTCAGGTCGCGACCGGCGCTGAGGTCGAGCTGCTGGCGCGCGGTGATCTGGCTGCCCTGGTCAAGGATGGTGCGACTGCCCGAGCCGTAGCCAACGGCCACCGCGGTGCGGTCGTTGATGATGTCGCCCTTGATCGAGGTGACGCTGACCTGGTTGCCGCGGATCTCCCCGGCCAGAGCGTTGCGCACGCTGTCCTGGGCCATCAGGCTGACCCGCTCGTTGGCTTCGATCAGGCCACCCTGGTACAGGCTGCCGCCGGCATTCACGCTCAGGTCGTTGCTGGCCCGCAGGGTGCCGACGTTGCTCAGGTCGCCACCGGCGATCAGGGTCATGTCGCGCCCCTGCACCAGGCTGCCGCCGCGCAGGTTGCGGGTTTCCGCCTGGGCCAGGTACAGCACCGGTACCAGCACCTTCTCGCCCTGCACTTCGCGGGTTTCCATCCACACGATGTCGTGGGTCAGCGAGGCCACTTGGGCCGGGGTCAGGGACACGCCGACGCTGAGCTGCAACTGGTCCTTGGAAGCGATGGCGTTGTCCATCAGATAGCGATACTGGTCGTAATCACTGGTCAGCCCTGCCGCGAGGAAGCGCTGCCCGGTCTGGGCCAGCACCGCATCGCGGATCAAGCGGGTTTCATACAGGCCGTCGCCCAGGCGGCGCCAGGTCTGGTCGGTGTTGTAGTTGAGGTGGCCGAGCATGTAGTCCGAACTCATGAAGCGCGACAGGTCGGTGAAGGTCGGGTTGGTCTCGATCAGGTAGCGGCCCTGGGGATTCTGGCTCTTGACGAACAGGCCGTACTCGCCCTGGGGTACGCGGAAACTCGACAGAGAGGTCGGGTCCACGGCAGCGAACGGTACGCCGGAGAAGTCCACCGGCACGAAGCTGACTTGGGTGGTGCCGTCGGCGGCGACCTTTTCGATGCGCTGCACATCCTTGGCCACCTGGTTGGCAGCGGCGGAGCTTTGCGCGTTGACTGTAATCACCTGGCCGCCCACCTGCGCCAGGTTGTTCTGTAGCGTCTGCCCGGTGAGCTGGGCGCGGCTCTGTTCGGTCTGCACGCCGTTCTCGATAGTGCCGCTGACCTGCAGGTGCAGGCGCTGGCCGGCCTGCAGGGTGGAAGCGTAGGCAGTCTGGGTGCCCGGAGTGATCACCGTGTGGCTGGCGGGTTCGTAGATCGGGTACTGGGTCACCTCTGTCGGCAACGGGTCCTGCTGGCCCGGCGCGCGATTGGCGTTGGCAGCGTTCCAGGCGATGGTCGCCCGCTCCGCGGCGCGGAACGCGCCCTGGGAAACCCCATGCAGGAAATAGCTGATGCTGTCGACCCGCTTGTCCAGGGTCAGGCCGCGGTTGTAGAGATTGTTGGCCGTAATGGAAACATCGCGGTTGGCGGCGATCAGGCTCTGGTCGTTCTCCACTGTGTCGGCATTGATGGTCAGGTCACGGTTGGACACCAGGCGGGCACCGGCGGAGTGCTCGCCCATGGTGCCTTCATAGGTGGTGTTAACGATGTAAGTGGCGGTGTGGTGATCGCCGGAACAGTCGGTGCAATTGATCACGATGTTGCGCTGGGTGATGGTTTCGCCGACCTGATACTTGTCCATGGCGTTTTGCAGCAACGCCACGTTGAGGTTCATGTCGCCCTCGCTTTCGATGGTCCCGGAGCGGTTGCTCAGCAGGGCCGCGCGGCCACCGTCGAGGGCGGCAAAACTGAGGTTGCCGGCGCTGTAGAGATCGCCATAGCTGTTGCTCAGAGTATTGCCCCGCAGAAGCATGTCGCCGCCGCTGTAGATCAGGGTGTCGGCCGAGGTGGTGATGCCGTTGCCGGAGCGCAGTTGCATCTGCCCCAGGGCCCCGAGGGTGCCGCGGTTGTTGATCTGCGCCGCGGACACATAGAGATTCTGGCTGGCGATCAGGCGCCCCAGGTTGTCCAGGGTGCCGCGCAGGTTCAGTTCGCTGTCGCCGCCACTGGCGATGCGACCGCCGTACTGGTTGAGGTCGCCGGCCCCCACCGTGAGCTTGCCCCGGGACGACAGCAGGCCGCTGTTGTTCAGGTTGCCCCCCAGGTCCAGGGTCAGGTAACCGTCACTGGCCAGCTCCCCGGCGTTGTTCAGGGTCGCCGCGCCCACTCGCAGGCCGCTGGCGCTGGCGATGCGGTCGCCGGCACTCAGGTTGAGGTCGCCCCCGGTGCTCAGGTCCAGCGTACCGTTGAGTTGCATCAGACCGCTGCGATCCACCGCAGCCACATCCCAGTCGCCATGGCCCAGGCCGGTGATCCGTCCCTGGAAGCCGGACAGCGCCCCCAGGTCCAGTTTGAACAAGCCGCCGCCGGCGTGCTCGATGCTGCCGCCGATGTTGTTCAACTGCCCGGCATTCAGGGCAAAGGCGCTGGAACCCAGGGCCAGGGTGCCGCCCTGGTTGTTCAGCACGCCGCCCAGGGTGATACGGCTTTGCTCGCCAGCCAGCGCCCGTACCCGGCCCCCGGCGCTATTGTCCAGGTTGCCGCCCACCAGCAGTAGTGAGCTGCCCGACTCCACCAGCCCGCCCTGGTTGTAGAGGTTGGCCGCCACGTTCAAGTCCAACTGCCGGGCGCTGACTTCGCCGCCAAAGCGGTTGTCCAGGGTCTGCCCGGTGCTGCTGAGCAGGCCATTGGCGTAGAGCTTGCCCGCCTGGTTGGTGAGGCGATCGACCACTAGCTTGAGCGCTCCGGCCTGGCTGCTGATCAGTCCGGCCTTGCCGTTCAGGGCACTGTTATCCACAGCCCCGGCAGTGACTCCCAGGGTCGCGCCCTGCAGGGTGCCTCCACGGTTGTCCAGAGTGCCTTGGCCCAGCGCCACTTCGCCGTGGCCGTCCTTGACCAGGATCATCCCTTGGGCGTTGTTCAGGCCGCCGGCCACCAGGTTCAAACCGTCGCTGCCGGCCAGCAGTTGTCCCTGGCGGTTATCCAGGGCTGAACCCGCAACCTCCAGGCGCTTGCCCTTGAGGGTGCCGCCCTGGTTGTCCAATTGCCCGCCCTGGGTCACCCGCAGCGCCTGTTCACCGGCGTCGATGACCCCGGCGTTGTTGTTCAGTGCGCCGTGGTTGAGTTTCAGATCCAGCGCCCCCTGGCTGGCCACCACCGCGCCCTTGGCGCTGTTGTCGAGGCCGGAGGTATCGAGCCCGACACTGCGGCCCAGCAGCACACCGCCACTGTTGTTCAGTTGACCGCCGTTGATCTGCAGGTGCCCGTCGCTTTGCAGGCGCCCCTGGCTGTTGAGCAGTTGCCCCGGTGCCGCGCCGTCAGCCGTCAAGGTCAACTGCAGGCCATCGCTGCCGGCCGCCAGCAGGCCCGACGCCTGGTTGTCCAGACGCTGGGTGCTGACGGTCAACTGATCACCGGCCAATTGCCCACCACGGTTATCCAGCAGGCCGGTGTTGGTCAGCAGCAAGTGATTGCCCACCACCACACCGCCCTGGTTGTTTAGGCTGCCCGAGACGATCTGCACGTCACCGGTCTTGGCCTGCAGGTGGCCCAGGGCATTGTTCAGGTGCTGCTTGACCGTCAGCGTGAGCTTGCCGGTCTCGGCGCTCAACACCCCGGCCTGGTTCTGGCTGAGGCTGTCGAGGTTGGCGCTCAGCACGTCGGCGATGACCTGGCCCTGGTTGTTCGCCAGGTCCCGGGCGTCCAGCAGCAGGTTGTCCTTGCCCTGCAGCAGGCCGCCCTGGTTGTCGATGTCCGCGGTGTGCAGCTCCAGCGCGTCGGCGGTGAGGGTGCCGCCCTGGTTGCCGAGCTTGCCGCCGCTGTTGAGGGTCAGTTGCGGGGCGATCAGGGTACCGCCGCGGTTGTCCACACTGCCGGCCTTGAGGTTCAGCAGCGAAGTGGCCTGCAACTTGCCATCGGCATTGACCAGGTCCTGATCGAGGTTCACTTGCAGTGCGCCCTTCTCGGCGCTGACCAGGCCCTTCTGGCTGTTGTCCAGGCGCTTGCCGGTCACCTTGATCTGGTCGGCCAGCAGCTTGCCGCCCTGATTGAGCAACTCCCCACCCTGGGTTTCCAGCAGGGTCTGGGCCTGGAGCCGGCCGCCATTGTTGTTCAACTGCTCGCTGACCTTGAACGTGGCGCTGCCCTGGCTGGCCCCGATCAGGCCCTGCTGGTTGTCCAGCCGCTGGGCGCTGATCGCAACCTGGTCGGCGACCATCGAACCCTTCTGGTTACTGACCTCACGGGCGTTGAGGGTCAGGTCGGCACCCGCCACTTCCAGGCGTCCGCCGTTGTTGTTCAGGCTGTCGAGGGTCAGGGTTGCCGCCTGCCGGTCGCCAAAGCGGATCAGGCCTTCCAGGTTGGCAATGGCCGGGGTGGTGAGCACCAGCTCATTGTGCGCCAGCACTCGGGCCTGCCCGCCCTGGTTGACCAGGCGTGCGGCCTTGACCTCGACCTTGGGCCCCTGGATCACACCGTTCTGGTTGCTCAGGGTCTGCCGCGCGGTCAGTTGCAGAGAGCGGCTGGCCAGCACATCGCCGCGGTTTTCCAGGTTGTCGGCGTTCAGCTTGACCACGCCTTGATCGTTGCGGCTGTTGTCGCTGTTGACCCCGGCCTCGATGATGCCGTGGTTGACCAGTTGCCCGGCGTCCACCACCCGCACCTGATCCCGGGCCGCCAGACTGGTGCCCACCTCGATCTGCTCCTTGGCCTGCAGGGTCGCTTCGGTCCCGGCATAGGCCTTGCCCTTGAGGTCGATGCTCTGGGCCTTGATCGCGATCGCCTGGTTGGCGCCCATGCCGGCCACCGTGACCTTGCCGTTGGCGTCGATCTGGATGTCACCGGTGCTGGCCGCCATCTCCCCCGACATGTTCACACCCACGCCCTTCTCCGTGCCCACCAGACGGATGGCCCCGGCGTACATGCCTCCCAGGGCCGCACTGTCGATGGCCAGTTCCGGCTTGGCACTGGCATCGGCGTCCCGGGCGGTGACGCTCAGGTCATCGGCCTTGACGTCGTTGCGCCCGGTGATGACGTTGAGGTTCTTGGCATACAGGTTGGCGTTGAGCTTGGTGCTGCGGGTGATCAGGTCGAACTGATCGATATTGCTGGCGTTGAGGCCGGCACCTTCAATGCTGATATCGCCGCCATCGACCTGGAAGCGATCGAGCTTCTGACCCTCGATAATCGGCTTGCCGGTGGTCAAGGTGGCGCGCGGGGTGTTGATGAAGCCGCAACCGTTGCAGGTAATGCCATGGGGGTTGGCGACGATCACCCGGGCAGCCTGTCCGGCCACCTCGGTGTACCCCGCCAGCTTGCTGCGGTTGCTGCCGGTGACTTCGTTGAGGATGACCTGCGCCGCCTGCCCCTTGAGGTTGGGGTTGCCGATGATGTAGCCGCCCAGCTGGGTGCTCTGGGTCGAGCCGGTGGCGTTGTTGAGGATCAGGCCGTTACTGCCGACGTTGTATTCGCTGAACTTGTTGTGGGACAAGCCGCTGCCATTGGCCGCATTGATGTTGACGATGGGGACGCCGTTGCCCGCCGCGCCGATGGTGGCATTGCCCCCGGCGGCCGGGTCCAGGACCAGGCCAGCGGCGACGCTGACGATCGGATTGAGAAACAGGATCCCCGACAACGACAGGGCAATGCATTGGGCAAAGGGCTTGCGTACGTCCATATACGAATCATCCATCCACTAGCGTTTGGGTCGGGTCAGAAGAACAGGTCTACTCGCACGTACACCGGATGCTCTCGTCTCTCGATAATGTCCGGTCGCTCCAGGGAGCGCGCGAAGCTGACTGACGCGGCCAGGTACTGGCCACGGGCGTTGAGTTCGATGGCGTTGCCACTCATGCGGCCCTTGGCGTCATGGTTGTAGCGATCGCCCTTGATCACCCCGACGTCATAAGCAAAGGCCAGGCCGTATTCCTGGACAAAGGGTTGCAGCGCCTGCCAGGTCACGGCACGGCGCCAGCGCAGCTGGTTGCGCCAGTAGCCGCCGCTGTTGCCGGAGAGGGTCTGGTCCTGGAAGCCGCGCACCGAATTGAGCCCGCCGAGGCTGATGCGCTGAGGGCTGAAGAGCACGTCCTCGCTACGCTGGCCGGTGGCCAGGCTGTCGAAACTGAAGTTCTCGTTCCACAGGCGAAAGGGCTGCAGGTAGCTCAGGGTCAGGCTGTACTTGTTGTAGCGCGAAACCGGCTCGCTGCCGTGAGGGTTGCCGCTGCCCTGGGCGTCCAGCGCGCCGATGCCCTGCTGCCAGCCGATGTCGGCGTTGACCAGGGCATTGCCGATGCGCCGCCCGTGGTTGAAGCCCAACTGGCTTTCGGTGATGCGATTGCTGGAGACGTCGATCAGGTTGTCGTCGATGTAGTTGCGCGTGCGCAGCTGGCTCAGCCCCAGGCTCATCCCGGTCTTGCTCAGGTTGTCGCGGTGCAACACACGCTCGGCGCGCAACTGCTGGTTCTTGCTTTCGCCGTCCATGGTGAAGTCGAAGCCGGTGCTGTCATTGCGAGTGCGGTAGTAGCTCTGGCTGTAGGCGTAGCTGAAAGTCCACCAGCCCCAGGGCAGGCTGTAGAACAGACTCTGGTTGTCGGAATGGCGCCAGCGATCGCTGACTGCGTCCTGGTTGGCCCGTAGGCTCAATTGATCCGCCAGCCCCAGGGGGCTGTCCCAGTCCAGGCCGAGGCCCATTTGCTGCTCACCGGTGCTTTTGTCGCCACTGTTGTTGCGGGTGGCCGAGACGCGCCAGGGTTTCAGGCGCTGGCCCTTGAGCCCGACATGGCTGTCCCCCAGTTTCTCACCCGGTGACAGTTCCAGCTCGACCTGGCGCGAAGGCAGGCGGCTGAGCTGGTCCACCAACTGCTCCAGTTCCCGCAGGTTCAGCACCTGGCCGGTGGTGCCGGGAAAGGCCATGGCCAGCTCCCGGGAACTGGCCAGGGCCGAGCTGTCCAGGCTTTCCAGGCGACCTTCGACGATGACGATGATCAATTGCCCCGACGCCAGCTCCTGGGCAGGCAGGTAGGCGCGGGTGGTGACATAGCCCTGTTGCAGGTAGTGGTGGGTAATGGCCTTGAGCAGGGTGTTGATCTGCGCCACCGACAGGCACTGGTCGCGATAGGGCGCCACCAGGCGCTCCTGATCCGCTGCCGAGAGGTGTTCGGCGCCTTTGAGGACCACGGTCTTGATGGTGAAACAGCGCTGCTCGCCAGGTTGCGGAGCAGGCTCGGGGGGCAGGGTCTTGCCGGGCAGTTGCTGCAGTTCGTCGAGGCGCTTTTGCTGCTCTTGCAGCAACTGCTGCTGGCGATCACGGATCAGATCGCGGTCACCCGGCGTCTGCAGCGGGGCGGCGGTGAGGGCAAACGAGCCGAACAAAGCACAAAACGCTACGACAGGCCTGAAACAGCCAAAACGCGACATGCCTTCCATTCCCTTGAGTCGCAGACGCCGGTACTAGAGCGGCCGCGCGGTGCGTCCCGGCACCTGTTTTCGAAGGGGATAAAGTCTAAATGTAAAATTTATTACATAAAAAAAAAGCGACGAGCGGTATCTTTCTGATTTATCTCATTGAAATAAAAGATTTTTTATGATTCTGAAATCGTAAACCTCGATGCGAACCAAGGCCCTGTGCCAGCCCGGTGACCTTGGTCCCATCGATTCAGGCTCACTTTTTCTTCAGGCAATCACTCATGAACGCCTTGCGCGCATCGCCCTTGAGGGCCTGGGCGGTGGCGGTGGCGTTGCACGATTTCATTCTTTCCTGGGGCGTGGAAGGTGTCGCCGCAGCCGCCGGAGCCGCCTTGAGGCAGGTGCTCATGAAGGCCTTGCGCTCGTCGCCCTTGAGGGCCTTGGCGGTGGCCTCGGCATTACAGGTGGTCATCTTGTTTTGCTGGGCAGTGGCGGCAAAACCTTGGGAGCAAAGCAGCAGGCCCACCATCAACAAAGGGATACGCAACATCTTCATGGAGTTTTCTCCTGGTCACCGCACCGATGGGCACGGCCTCCTGCGCAGTGTAGACAAAGCCTGTTACACCTTCACCTGTTCTGCAGGCTGGCCCGGCGGTACTGCTCGGGGGTGCAGCCGGCCTGGCGCTGGAACATCGCGATAAACGCCGAGGCGCTGCTATAGCCCATGTCGAAGGCGATTTCCTGGACGCTGCGGGTGCTTTCCAGGGCCTCGATGGCCGCGAGGAAGCGCTGGCGCTGGCGCCATTCGCCGAAACTCATGCCCAGCTCGCGGACGAACTGCCGGGCCAGGGTCCGTTCACTGACATGGGCCTGCTGCGCCCAGTGGGCCAGGGGCTGGTGGTTGCCCGGTTCGGCCTGCAGGGCCTGGAGTACCCGCAGCAGCTCGGGGTTGCGGGCATAGGGCAGGTAACAGTCTTGCACCGGGGCCTGGCGCAACTGGTCCAGCGCCACCTGGGCCAGACGCTGGTCGGCCTCGCCCTCGGGGATCTGTACATCCCGGGCGGCGAAGTCCTTGAGGATCGCCTTGAGAATCTCGCTGATGGCCAGGGTGCTGCCCTGCTTCGGCAAGTCCGTGCACAGTTCCGGCGCCAGCAGCACCGCTCGGTAGTTGATCGGTTGCGGAGTGTAGAAACTGTGGGGCGTCTGCGGCGGCACCCAGACCGCGTACTGTGGCGGCGACATGAAGCGCCGGCCGGCGATGTCCATGCGCATCACACCATGGGCCGAATACTCCAGGCAGCCCCAGGGGTGCCGGTGCTCCAGGGCGTGGCTGTCGGCGGCGAAGTCGGCATAGCGGAAGTACACCGGCGCGGGCAGGCCGTGGAAATCCAGGAGATCGATGTGTTTTTTGCTCATGCTGTCCGGATGTCGGGGCAGGTTGTCCGGTTCGAAGTATAGGCATTGATCCGGACAGGAGGATAATCAGCCCTCATCAACTGTCTGGCTGTTTCCATGCAATACGCTTATCCACTGCTGGCCATCTTTATCTGGGCCGGCAATACCGTGATCAACAAACTCGCAGTGGGTGCGATCTTCCCGGCAGAGATCGGCTTCTACCGCTGGCTGCTGGCGGGCCTGCTATTCACTCCGTTCATGCTCAAGCCGGTGCTGCGGCACTGGCCGGTGATCCGCCCCAACCTGGGCCGGATCTTCATCCTCGGGGTGTTGGGCATGGCCGTGTATCAGAGCCTGGCCTACTTCGCCGCGACCCTGACCTCGGCCACCAACATGGGCATCATTCTTTCCCTGATGCCGCTGATGTCCCTGGCCATGGCCATTGCCGCCCTGGGCCAGCGCCTGACCGCCGGGGCTCTGGTGGGGGCGGTGCTGTCCTTTGCCGGGGTGCTGGTGGTGGTGTCTTCCGGCAGCCTCGCCGCGCTGCTGCAACACGGGGTCAACCTGGGTGACGCGATGATGCTGATCGCCACCCTGGCCTATGCGATCTACAGCACCTTGCTGAAGAAGTGGCAACTGCGCCTGCCGCCGCTGGTGCTGCTGTACCTGCAGGTGCTGGTGGCGGTGCTGGTGCTGCTGCCGTTGTTCCTGGCCTCACCCAAGGTCGGCCCGACCCTGCAGAACATTCCGCTGGTGCTCTATGCCTGCCTGCTGGCTTCGATGCTCGCGCCCCTGGCCTGGATGCAGGCAGTGGTGCGCCTGGGACCAAGCCGGACCACGCTGTTTTTCAATCTGCTGCCGTTGATCACGGCGCTGATTGCCGCGGTGGTGCTGCATGAGCAACTGGCCTGGTTCCATCTGGTGGGGGGCTTGTTGACCTTGGGCGGGGTGGTTCTTTCCGAACGCTGGACCAGGGTGCTGGGGCCGGTCGCCGGCAAGCCGGCGGCTACAGGGCCACAGTGAGGGTCAGAGGTTGGCGGCCTTCAGGCGCCGAGCATGTTCGACGAACAGGCGGATCGGTTCGGCGCCCTTGCCCACCAGCCCCAGGGATTGGTTGACGATATCGAAGTGGTCCAGGGGGTAGTCGTCGCCGATGACCTGCCCCAAATGCGAGCTGTAGCGCCCGACCATGCCGTCGCACTGGCCGGCCTCGCGGACGAAGGTGCGGGCGAACAGGCGGCAACTGCGGTTGGTGCCGTCGAACAGGTTGCGTCCGCGATTGGTCTTGCCCGGCTGCAAAATGCCGGACCAGGAGTAGTAGCGCACGCCGCCGACCTCTTCCGCGCCCTGGCCGCCCCAGGTGGACGGCAACCCTTGAGGGTATTGGCGGTTGAACAGGGCCACGCCCTCGGTGGTCAGCGACTGATGCGAAGCGTGGATATCCACCGGCAGTTTCGGCCCGCGATAGCCGGTTTCCAGCAGCGTCATCAAGGCCGCGACGCCCCGCAACAGCCAGCTCAGGACACGCCCCTTGAGGCTGTGGGCCGGGGAATGCCGTGCCAGGTAATCCGCCAGTTCGGAACCGTGGTTGGGGCCTGCTACCGAAGTCACCGAGGCGACCCAGTCAGGGCGTTTGGCCGCCGCGTAACGGGCGGTAAGCGCGCCCTGGCTGTGGCCGATCAGGTTGACTCGGGGCGCACCAGTCTCGGCCATGATCCGCTGGACCTGGGCCAGCAGTTGTTCACCGCGCACCTCGCTGGAGTTGAGCGGCGACACCTGTATCGCAAACACCTGGGCCCCACCCTGGCGCAAGGCCGGGATGATGCCGTACCAGTAGGGATACAGCAGCAGGCGGACAAAACCGAGCATGCCGGGCACCAGTACCAGGGGGTAACGCGTGGCAAGCTCTTGGGACATGCGGGGACATCCTTGTGCGAAGGCAGGGGGGCTGGCTGAAAGCTAGACCATAACCAAGGCCGTCGTCAGCCCCCGTGACGCTTTGGCGACAAACCAATGACAACCCGGCCCCGAGTTGCTATTTCAGCCCCACCACCCCGACCACGATCAGCCCCACCGACACCAGCTTGACCGGCGTCAGGCTTTCCCCCAGCAACATGAAGCCCAGCAGCACCGTGCCCAGGGAACCGATGGCGGTCCAGATCGGGTAGGCCACGCTCACCGGCAACTCGCGCATGGCCAGGCTCAGGAAGTAGATCCCGCCCAGCGCCGCGACCACTGTCAGCAGCGACGGCCAGGGCCGGGTAAAGCCCTGGGCATACTTCATGCCCATGGCGAACGTGACCTCGAAGGCCGCTGCCAGCAGCAGGAACATCCAGGCCATGACGCCGCCTCCTCAGAAGGTCTGCGCCAGGGCCAACAGGCGCTGCCGGGCTTCGCCACAGGACTGCGCGAAACGCTCGGGCGCCGACTCCTCGCCTTCCGCCGCAACCACCGTCACATCCTCGATCCCAATGAATCCCAGGGCCGTGCGCAACCATGGATCGGCGTGATTCATCGCTTCATGCTCCCCCCCGGGCCCAAATCCACCGCCGCCGCGGCTGGTGACGATCAACACCTTCTTGCCCTGCACCAAGGGCTGGTACTGGGCCACGCCGTTGTCCAGCTGGGTGTTGAAGGTCAGCCCCAGGCGCACGATGTGATCGACCCAGGCCTTGATCCCGCTGGGCACGCTGAAGTTGTGCATCGGCGCCGAGATCACCAGGCGCTGATGGCCGAGCAACTCACCGACCAGCTCGTCACTCAAGGCCAGGTCAGCCTGCATCGACAGCGGCCGCGCTTCGGGCTGTGGATAAAACGCCGCGGCGATAAAGGCTTCGCTGACATGGGGCAAGGAACCCCGCCCGACTTCGCGCCGGGTCAGGATGGCCCCGGGATTGGCCTGTTGCCAGGCTTGTAGAAAGTCATCGGTCAGACGCCGACTGTGGGAGCGCTCGCCTCGGGGGCTGCCGTGAATCGCAAGAATTGTGCTCATCTGCTTTCTCGTGTACGGATTGACTGTAACGGCCTTGAAGCCGGCCCTGTTCCGCGTTAAAGCTAGAGCCACCGCGACTCACCCACAAATGAGTAAACATTCACTTGGATGAACTCAACTCATCCATGGAGCCCGTCATGTTCGCCCACCTGCCCCTGACCGCCCTGCGCACCTTCGAGTCCGCTGCGCGCCTGCTGAGCTTCAAGGCCGCTGCCGAGGACCTGTCGGTGACACCCACCGCGGTGTCCCACCAGATCCGCAGCCTGGAACACTGGCTGGGGGTGCCACTGTTCGAACGCCTGCCCCGCCAGGTACGCCTGACGGAGGCTGGCCGCCGCCTGTTCCACAGCCTGCATGGCGCCCTGCTGGATGTGGCCCAGAGCGTCGACACCCTGCGCCCCAGTCCCAGCGCCGCGCAGTTGACCGTTTCCACCACTGCGGCCTTCGCCGCCCTGTGGCTGGTGCCGCGCCTGGGGCGCTTTTACGCCCGGCACCCTGGCATCAACCTGCGCCTGGATACTCAGTGCGAGGTGGTGGACCTGCACCAGGACGCCAGCATCGACGTCGCGATCCGCTACAGCCAGGACGGCTACCTGAATCTCCATGGCCTGTGCCTGTTCGACGAGCGCTTTGCGGTCTATGGCGCGCCGCAGCAGGTGGCCCTGGCCCGGCAGCAGCCACCGTCACTGATCAGCGTGCATTGGCGCAATTCCAGGTTGTATGCCGATGGCTGGCAGGCCTGGTGTGCCCAGGCCGGGGAAAACTGGCTCGACGCTCGGTTGCCGATCCGTTCCTACGACGAGGAGCAGTACGCCCTGCAAGCTGCCATTGCCGGCCAGGGCCTGGTACTGGCGAGCAACATCCTGGTGTCCCAGAGCGTGGCCAACGGCCTGCTGCAAGCCTATCGGCCGGAGGTCCAGGTGGACGGCGCGGGCTATAGCGCCCTGTGCGTGCCGGGGCGAGAGCGGCACCCTCCGGTGCGGGCCTTCCTCCAGTGGCTGCAACAGGAAGCGCTGCTGGCCGGACATCCGCCCCTGGCCCGCAGTTGACCCCGGCGCAGACCACCGGGCACATCCGATAAAACTTTTTGCCGCGCCCGGGACTCACAACTCAGGTAGTGATCAGGCCGAGAGAGCCTGGCGCAAAACGGATTAGCCCCAGGAGATCGAAATGAGCGACAAGCATTTATCCGATGTGAACACCCTGCGCGAACGGGCCCGTCAACACGTGGAGAACGGAGCCGTGACCGAGGGCTACAACGCCGACCGCGAGCAGGTGCTGCGGCTGCTCAACGAATCGCTGGCCACCGAACTGGTGTGTGTATTGCGCTACAAGCGCCACTACTTCATGGCCAACGGCCTCAAGGCCAGCGTGGCGGCCGACGAGTTCCTCGAACACGCGACCCAGGAAGCCGAGCACGCCGACAAACTGGCGGAACGCATCGTCCAGCTCGGCGGCGAACCGGAGTTCAACCCGGACCTGTTGTCCAAGCACGCCCACGCCCAGTACGTGGCCGGCAATACCCTGAAGGAAATGGTCTACGAGGACCTGGTGGCCGAACGCATCGCCATCGACAGCTACCGCGAGATCATCCAGTACATCGGCGACAAGGACCCCACCACCCGCCGCCTGTTCGAAGAGATCCTGGCCCAGGAAGAGGAACACGCCGACGACATGGCAGACATCCTCAACGACCTGTAATCCCCTCCTCCAAGCCCGCCCCTGCCTACCGTAGGAGCGGGCTTTTCCGCGAAGTTCCAGTCCTTGCTACTGGCTCGGCTTGACCGTCACCGGCGCCTTGCCCGAGCGCATCTGCTGCAGCAGCGGCGCGCACTGATTGGGCTCGTCACCGCTGGGCGCCACCAGCGCCAGCAAGCCTGCCGCCGGCCCGGCGATCAACCCCAGCGCCACCATCCCGGCACCGCGCAGCACCAGCGGCACCGCCTTGACCCCGGCACTGGGCTTGATGAACTTGCCCTGCACATAAAGCGGTGAACGCAGGGAGAACAGGCGCAGCCCCTTGGACTCCGGCGTGATGGTCAAGTCCAGTTGCTCAGAGGCCATATTGGCGGTGCCATCGATGTAGATGATGGCGTTCTCGGTATCGAAGACGAACAGCCGAGACGTAGCCAGACCGCTCTTGATGCCAAAGTCGGCGGCGGCGCAATTGATCTTCACTTCCTTGTCGCCAAACATCTTGCCGACCACATAGTTGCCGACGTTGAGCCCGGCGATTTCCATGAGGCTGCGGCTGATGGCGCCATCGTTGATCAACATCTTCAGGTCGCCGTTGGCGCTGCCCAGCAAGGCTGCCACCGAGTTGCCGCGTCCGGTGATATCGGCATCGCCATTGAGCTCGCCGAAGCTGGTCTTCATCGGCTCGAAGGTCGGAAACAACTGCTTGAGCTTGAAGTTGCGCGCCGTCAGCCTGGCCCGGCCTTCCAGCGGCGTGGTGTGACCATTGAGGCGCACCTGGGCGTCCAGCTTGCCCCCGGCCACGCCGAAGCGCAGGGGCTCCAGGCTGAGCTGGCCGTCGTTGAGCATCAGGTGCGTGTAGAGATCGGTGAACGGCAACTCGGCGCTGTGGACAATGCGCTTGCCGGTGAACTCCACATCGGCGTCCATGTCACCCCAGCGCTCGGTACGGAACTCCTCCACCGGCAGCACCTTGTCCGCCGGCTGCTTGCTCTCGCCGCCCCGGGCCTTCTGCTTGGCGTTGGAGTCGGCACCAATCAGCGGCGCCAGGTCGCTCATCAGCAACTGGTTGGAGACCAATGCACCGCTGAGCTTGGGTCGCGGCTGACTGGCGACGTAGGTCAGGTTGCCGTGGATATCGCTGTCGCCGATCTTGCCGTTGAAATCCTGGTAGCTGAAGGTCGCACCCGCCGGGTCGCGGAGCTTGGCGGTCAGATGGCCGTCGGTGGCATAGGGCGGCGAGTCCGGCAGGGTCACCCCGGTCAGCGGATAGAGATTGCCCAGGCTGGTGCCGGCCAATTTCAGGCGCAGGTCCAGGGCGCCCAGATTCAGCGGGTCGGTGAGGCTGCCCCGCAGCTCCACCTTGGTGTCGCCGATCTGCGCCTGGGCCTGCAGTGGAAACGGCTTGCGCCCGTCCTGCAGGGCCAGCAAGCCGCCGATCTTGCCGGTGCCGGCAAGCTTCTGCCCGTGGTACTGGCCCTTGACCTTGAGGGCGAAGGCATAGGCTTGGGCCGCGGCGCCTTTTTCACTGATTTTCTTCGCTTCGCTCTCACCGACTATGTCGCTGAAGGGAATGGGTTTGCCGAGCAGCTCTACCTGCAGGTCAAGTTGGGTTTTCAGGCTCTGGTCGTCCAGGGTCACATGGCCCTTGTCGAAACCGATGGCGCCGATGTCCACCGTCCAGTTGGAAGGCTCGGCCTCGGGGTCCTTCGGGTCGAACTTGAAGGTCCAGTTGGCGCGACCGTCCGCCAGCCGCTGCAGCGCAGCATCGGGCTCGGTCAGATCGATACGCGGGATGCTGACCCGCTGGGCCAACAGGGCCAGGGGCGAGATGCGCAACTCGACCCGTTTGAGGCTGACCATCTGCGGCGCCTTGGACCACTCCGGGTTGCCCAGGGTCAGGTCCTGGGCCACTACGTGAGGCCAGGGCACCCAGGCCCGCCAGCCACCCTCGTCGGGCTCGCGCTGCCAGGCCACGGACAAGTCGCCATTGATCGCGAAGGGCCGATGCAACTCCTCGGACACCTTGGCGTTGAGGGTCGGCTTGATGCGGTTCCAGTCGAAGAACGCGATCACCAGCACCAGCACGGCCAGTAGCAGGATCAGGCTGGCGACGGACCAGGCGAGGATTTTACGAGTGCGCGTCATTGCACGAGGCTCCTGAAGACAACTGAGCGCCAAACTGCGACGCATCGATGAAATGCCGATGGAAAATCACCGGCCATGAAAACTACGACTGACAAAGCCCACGCAGGTTTAATCCGGCGGCTCGATGCGGCGAAAAAACCTGAATTGCTGATCGCTTGGACAGCTTTGTGTTACCTCGAACCGCCTCTTCCTGAAGCGGGAGTGGGTCGAAAATACCCACCCTGGTGCAAAAGCCATCGGCGCTAAAGCCCGAGCTAGAGCCTTCGAGGCAAACAATCAATTCCGTTGATTATTACCATTGTGTTTATGAACTTTTATATCGATTTTGCGGCGGTAACATTAGCTCCGTACCCACTTTATCGCCCTACCAAGGAGCAACCCATCATGAAACGCCACCTCTTACTGAGCCTGACCTTATCCGTTCTGGCTGCCAACGCCTTCGCCCTGCCAGCCGCTGAACAAGCCACTCCACAGGTCAAGGCCAGCCACAGCGTGTTCACCCAGACCCTGGCCGAAGGCGGTTCGGACCGTCTGATCGAACGCAACAAAGTCGCTGCCGACGGTTACGAACGCACTCCACAAGGCCAGAGCGTTGCCGAAGACGGCTATGATCGCACCCCACAAGGCCAGAGCGTTGCTGAAGATGGCTACGACCGTACCCCACAAGGCCAGAACGTAGCTGAAGGCGGCCGTGATCGCCTGGAAGAGAAAGGCCTGGTTGAAGACGGCTACAGCCGCACGCCTCAAGGTCAGACCGTTGCCGAAGGCGGCGCTGATCGCCTGGCTGAACGTCATCAAGCAGCGAGCTGAGGCCATGCTGGCCCTTAAAAAAAGCCCGATCCCTGGATCGGGCTTTGGCTTTTATGGCCCCGGCATTTTAGCCCTGACCTTCGCCGCTCTCGCCTGACTCCAGTTCGACTCCGGCAAAGTTGATTTGCTAGAGTGCGCCGCTCCCATTGAGCAAAGAACGCCCCGCCGATGCTGCCCCGCGCCGAACAGAAGCAACAGACCCGCAACGCCCTGATGGATGCTGCCCGGCATCTGATGGAGTGTGGTCGTGGTTTCGGCAGCCTGAGCCTGCGGGAAGTGGCCAAAGCCGCCGGCATCGTGCCCACCGGCTTCTATCGGCACTTCAGCGACATGGACCAACTGGGGCTGGAACTGGTCAGCGAGGTCGGCCAGACCTTCCGTGAAACCATCCGCCTGGTGCGCCACAACGAATTCGTCATGGGCGGCATCATCGACGCCTCGGTGCGCATCTTCCTTGATGTCGTGGAAGCCAAGCGCGCGCAATTCCTATTTCTGGCCCGTGAGCAATACGGCGGCTCGCTGCCGGTGCGCCAGGCCATCGCCACCCTGCGCGAGAACATCAGCTCGGACTTGGCTGCCGACCTGACCCTGATGCCCAAGCTGCAGCATCTGAATGCCGCCGACCTGAGCGTCATGGCCGACCTGATCGTCAAGAGCGTGTTCGCCACCCTGCCGGACATCATCGATCCCCCGGCCCAGGCCCTGCCTGAACACCTGACGCCGCAGGCGAAGATCACCCAACAACTGCGCTTCATCTTCATCGGCCTGAAGCACTGGCAAGGCCTGGGCAGCACCGAGTAATACAGCCTGCCCCTCTCCCCCTTTCAATCGGCGTGCCCCGCTCTGGGTAGCGCGTTTGCGCCTGCTCGTCGGCCCGGCACCGGATTGCAGCAAAAATATTTCCAGCGCACCAACTCAGTGCTATAAATCAGCTCAGCGCGCCATTTTGTAACAAGATAAAACAAGGTTTTGCCCCTTTTTCAGGCGCAGTTCCGGTGTCGACAAAGGGTTTTTCCTCTCCCTCGGGCGATTGGCAAGGCCCTTGCTCTGGCTTGTGTATCGCTCATAGCTGGAAGCTTTCCGATGCTGGTGATCCACCGCAGAACCGAACCCCAAGCCACCTGGTCCGCCGAACTGCACCTGACCTATGAGGCTCGCAGCAAAAGCCGCCTGCGCTGTTTCAGTGCCACAGGCGAAGACGTCGGCCTGTTTCTGGAGCGCGGCCAGCCGCCGCTGCACGACGGTGAGTTCCTGGTGGCCGAGGACGGACGCATCGTCAAGGTCTGCGCCCGCCCGGAAACCCTGCTCCATGTCACCTGCCGCAATGCCTTCGAACTGACCCGCGCCGCCTATCACCTGGGCAACCGCCACGTGGCCCTGCAGGTGGGCGACGGCTGGCTGCGCCTGCTCGATGACTACGTGCTCAAGGCCATGCTCGAACAACTGGGCGCCAGCACTGAAACCATCGAGGCGCCGTTCCAGCCCGAACACGGTGCCTACGGCGGCGGCCACCATCATTCGCGCCACGGCGATGAAGACTTCAATTACCCGCCGCGCCTGCACCAGTTCGGCGTGCGTCAATGAACCCAGCCTGGGCCCTGCTGCGCCTGGCCAGCCCACAGCTGCCGATCGGTGGCTACAGCTATTCACAGGGACTGGAAATGGCAGTGGAGCAACAACGGGTGAACGACCCGGACAGTGCCAGGCGCTGGATCAGCGATCAGTTGCTGTTCAACCTGGCGCGCTTCGAGGCTCCGCTGCTGCTCGCCCACTGCCAGGCCTCCGCAGATCAGGACTGGGCCAGGCTGCAGCAACTCTGCGAAGAACATCGGGCCAGCCGTGAAACCCGCGAGCTGTACCAGGAAAGCCGGCAGATGGGCTATTCCCTCAAGCAATTGCTCGAAGGCCTGCCGGAACTGGACGGCGGCGCCCGAGAGCTGCTGGCGCACCAGGACGAACCGCACCTGGCCCTGGGCTGGGCCCTGGCCGCCCGCGCCTGGCACATCAACCCCGAAGACGCCCTGGCGGCCTGGCTCTGGAGCTGGCTGGAAAACCAGCTGGCGGTGCTGATGAAAACCCTGCCCCTGGGCCAGCAGGCGGCCCAGCGCCTGACCAGCGAGCTGCTGCCGCTGCTGCAAGAGGCCCAGCGCCACGCCACCCACCTTGACCCCAACCACCTTGGCAGCGCCGCTTTCGGCCTGTCCCTGGCGAGCATGGCCCACGAGCGCCAGTACAGCCGCCTGTTCCGTTCCTAGGAGAAACTCATGAACGCACAACCTCTGCGTGTCGGCATCGGCGGCCCGGTGGGCTCCGGAAAAACCGCCCTGACCCTGGCCCTGTGCCTGGCCCTGCGCGAGCGCTACAACCTGGCAGTGGTGACCAACGACATCTACACCCGCGAAGACGCCGACTTCCTGGTCCGCAATGAAGCCCTGGCGCCGGAGCGGATCATCGGCGTGGAAACCGGCGGCTGCCCGCACACCGCGATACGCGAAGACGCCTCGATCAACCTGGAAGCGGTGGACCAGCTGAACCGGCGCTTCCCGGGGCTCGATCTGATCCTGGTGGAGTCCGGCGGCGACAACCTTTCAGCCACCTTCAGCCCGGAACTGTCGGACCTGACGATCTATGTGATCGACGTTTCCGCTGGCGACAAGCTGCCGCGCAAGGGGGGCCCGGGCATCTGCAAATCCGACTTGCTGGTGATCAACAAGATCGACCTGGCGCCGCTGGTGGGCGCCTCCCTGGAGATGATGAACAGCGACACCCAGCGCATGCGCGGCGGCAAGCCGTTTGTCTTCAGCAACCAGAAGACCGGCCAGGGCCTGGAAGACATCATCGCCTTCATCGAACGCCAGGGCCTGCTGACCGCGGCCTGAAACCGAATCTGAAAAACGCTCAACAAGGAAGCCACTCATGACCCTGAAATCACTCTTCGGCGCACTGGCGCTGCTGCTGACCCCGGCCCTGGCCTTCGCTCACCCGGGCCACGGCGACAACGGCCTGATGGCTGGTATCAGTCACCCCATCGGTGGCCTCGACCACTTGCTGGCCATGCTTGCGGTCGGCCTGTGGGCCGCCCAGCAACAAGGCGCGGCGCGCTGGGCACTGCCCTGCACCTTTGTCGGCACCATGCTGATTGGCGGCCTGCTGGGCTTTGAAGGGCTGAACCTGCCGGCCCTGGAAAGCGGGATTGCCGCGTCAGTACTGGCCCTGGGCCTGGCCGTGGCCCTGGCGGTGCGCCCGCCACTGAGCCTGGCGCTCGCCGCCACTGCGCTGTTTGCCCTGTTCCATGGCGTGGCCCATGGCCTGGAACTGCCAGACATGTCCAGCCCCTGGGCCTATGCCGCCGGTTTTGTCGCAGCCACCGCGGCCCTGCATGCCGCCGGTTATGCCGTGGTGCGGGTACTGCCTCAGGCGGCGGCGCCGCTGGTGCGCGTGGCCGGTGCGGCCTCGGCTGCGACGGGCGTGTGGTTGCTGGCAGGCTGATCCCTGCCCTCTTCTGTAGGAGCCGGCTGGCCGGCTCCTACCCGTATCTCGTGCTTGGCGGGCAAGCCGCCTGGCGGGGCTTCTCTGGTAACATGTCGCGCACTCAAACCTGCCGTGACGACGCCAGCCAATGCCCGATGTATCCCGCTCCGCCACCTCGCCTGAATCGAGCGCTCTGTTCAACGCCATGCAGCAGCATTTCCACAAGGTGATAGTGCCGCTGTGGCAAGGTCCGGGCTGGAATCCGCAGTTGGCACTGCCCTATGAGGCGCTGGACGCCGAACAGCGGCCATTGCCGCCGCAGCGCTATCGAGCCATGGCCTGTGCCCGGCAGCTGTACCTGTTCTCCCAATTGATCGGTGATGCCGCCGCCCCCTTTGCCCAGGAGCGGGCCGCCGCGCTGTTCCGCTCGCTGCAGCGGCACTTCCACGATGCCGAGCACGGTGGCTGGTTCTACAGCATCGATGCCGACGGCGCGCCGCTGGATCGGCGCAAGGACCTCTACACCCACGCCTTTATCCTCTTCGCCTGCGCTCATTACTGGGCCAAGGTGCGCGAGCCGCTGGTGGAGTCGGTGCTCAATGCCGCCCTGGAAGTGGTAGCCCTGCGCTTTGCCCGGGGCGATGGACTCTACGAAGCCAGCCTCGCCGAGGACTGGTCCGTACTGGGTTCGGGGCCCCTGCAGAATCCGCTGATGCACCTGGCCGAAGCCTTTCTCGCAATCCTGGCAGTGCGCGAAGACGCCGCGGTACAAACCGCACTGCTGGAGCTGTGCCAGGCCATGCAGCAGCAGTTCATCGACCCGCAGCACGGAGTGATGCTGGAGAAGCCACTGGGAGCTGTGGATAACTGGTTCGAGCCAGGGCATCAGTTCGAGTGGTTCTTCCTCCTCGACTCTTCGCCCTTGCTGCGCAGCAACCCGCTGCACGCCTCATTGAGTCGTGCCTTCGCGTTTGCCGAGCAGCTTGGTGTCGACCCGCAGAGCGGCGCGGTGTGCGCCATGCTCGACCTGCAACCGGGTGCCCCCATCAAGGACGCCACCCAGCGCATCTGGGCCCAGGCCGAGTACGTGCGTGCCCTGACCTTGCGTGCGGACAGCCAGGCGCCCCTGCTGCGTCAGCTCAAGGCGCTGCACGCGCATTTCCTGCATGCAGGGGGCTGGAATGAATGCCTGGATGCCAGTGGCGCGGTCAGCCGGCGGGATATGCCATCGACCACGCCTTATCACCTGGCGACCTGTTATCGCGGGCTGGCGGAATATTTTGCCTGAAGCCTCTGCCGGCCAGCCGGCTCCTGCAAGCCCCCTGTAGGAGAAGGCTGGTCGGCGAAAAGCGCACCGCCCATCAAACGATCCACTTGCGATCCCCGGTAAAGCTGATGGTCAGCCAGCGCGCTGCGTCGGCCTCTCCCAACTCACTGGAAATCTCCTCGCGCAAGCGGTCCAGAGTCGCCACATCCTGCAGCGGATAGTCCGCCGGCAGCACGATATGGATCTCGATGAAACGCGCCCGGCCGTGCTTCTGCACGTAGGAAATGTATTCCTGGAAGCCATAGGCAACCATGGCCTCTTCCATCACGCTGCGCACCTTTTCATCCAGCTGGTCCGGAGCGATGCCCAGCACATCACGCAACGCCGGCCGCAGGATCTTCAAGGCTGGCGGCAGCATGCTCAGGGCCAGCAGGATCAGGATCGCCGGGTCGACATACACCGCCCACTGGCCATGCCCGTACTGCTTGAGCAGCAAGGCAATGATGAAACTCACCAGCAGCCCCACCGAGAGCATTGCGTCCACCAGCCAGCTGATGTTGTCGAACTGGATCAGCGACGATTTGAGCTTGCGGTTACGCCGGCGCACATAGAAGAAGTAGGCAAACTCCGTTACCGCAAAGAACCCGGCGTAGAAGATCACCATCCCCAGCTCGACCTCCCGGCCGCCATTGATGATGCCGAACACACCGTTAAGAAAGGCGTAGATGGCGATCAACAGCAGGAAGCTGCCTTCGATCAGCAGCACCATGGGTTCCAGGTGCCAGAAGCCGAACTGGAAACGGTGGTTGCTTTCCTTGGCAATCAGCTTGGCAGTGATCAGCATCAGGACCTTGATGAAGGTCGCGATCAGGGAAAAAAACCCATCGAACAAAATGGATTGGGCGCCAGAAACAAAACCCGTGACGATACCGGCGATCGCCACGGCGAACATCAGTACAGTCGATTGTTTGAGCAGAACCTGCTCACCTCGGTTACTCACAACTCCTCCTATCGAACTTCAAAAACACCGCCTTGAGTGAGGCGGCAGCGAAATTTCGGGGCGGAATTCTACCCTGCCAAGGCTGACCTTCAGCTGAAACGAATCAGCTTATGTGTTTCCAAGTACAACTGTAGTCACTGCCGAGCTATGGCGAGGCTGCGACACCTGCGCAGCAGGCGCAGGTCTTGCAACCGTTGGAGGGCCTGGCGGCCCTGTCGCAGCCTGCGGCAGCGGCTACACCTTGCGCTCGATGGCGAAGCCGGCCCAGGTCTGGCTCACCGGCATCAGCTCCAGGCTATTGATGTTGACGTGGGCAGGCGTGTTGAGAACCCAGAAGATGGTATCGGCAATGTCCTCGGGCTGGATCGGCTCGGCCCCGGCGTAGGTGGCGTCGTAGCGCGCCTGATCGCCGGCGAAACGCACCAGGGAGAACTCGCTTTCGCACAGGCCCGGTTCAATGTTGGTGACCCGCACGCCGGTGCCCTGCAGGTCGCAGCGCAGGTTCAGGGAGAACTGTTTGACGAAGGCCTTGCTCGCGCCATAAACGTGACTGCCCGGGTACGGGTAGTTGCCGGCAATGGAGCCCAGGTTGACGATCCCGGCGCCCCGGCCATGGGCGATCAGCCGCGGCAGCAGCAGACGGGTGCTGTACATCAAGCCCTTGATGTTGGTGTCGACCATGGTGTCCCAGTCATCCAGGTCGCACTTGGGCGCCGGGTCGACGCCCAGGGCCAGGCCGGCATTGTTGATCAGGCCGCGCAACTTGCTGAAGGACGGCGGCAGGTTGGTGATGGCCGCTTCCATGGCCGTGCGGTCCCGCACATCGAGTACCAGGCCGTGCACTTCGGTCTGCTTGGAGAGCTCTGCGCACAGCGCGTTGAGGCGCTCCTCGCGGCGGCCGGTGAGCACCAGCGACCAGCCGGCCTCGGCAAAACGCCGGGCGCAGGCTTCGCCAAAACCGGACGTCGCGCCCGTAATGAACAGTGTGGAAGTCATGGTGTTCTCCTTGCTGGGTGGCGAGCCGCCGTTACGATAAAAAAGCGTTTCGCAGCATGCCCGGCCCGGCTCTGGGCGGCAACAGAAGCGCTGGATATCCGGCATCACTGTACAAAAAACGCTCACATGGCTGAAAGCCATGGTCGGCAAGGCCTGCAGCCACATGCCCGCACCTTATCCACAGGCCGGTCCACAGTCTTTGGGGGCAAGTGCAGATCCCGCAAAGCCACTGTGCACAAGGCTTGCAGCCGATCACGAGAAGTTTTTTGCTTGACCCGCAGCGGCTGTCCATGCACCCGCGACCGGCAAAGATGACCGCGCGGTCAAAGTGCATAAGGCCAGAGGCCAGTAACTACGCCGCCCAGAGCAGTCTTTCCAGAGTTTAGTCACAGACTTATCCACAGGCTTATCCAGAGTCTTTTGCGGGTACGACTGCGACAATAAAAAGGTTGACAAGCGCGTCTTCGAGTTGCTCAAAAAGCCATGATCAAAAAACAATCAATCGCTTGCAGGCCACGTAAACAAAGGCTTCCAGCCAGCTACTCCCACGTTACCCACAGCCCGCTCCACAGCAAACGGGGACAAGTCAAAACGGTGGAAAAACAACTGTTTGCAGCGTCTTTATGCCGCGCTTTGCCAGCTTGGGAATAATGTTTTCCACAATTGTCGGACGCCGCCTGCCCTTCAGCGCACGCGCGGTTGCCAATGCCCGCACTCAGCCCGCAGGAACCAGCTTGCCGGCAAATCCCGGACGCACAACGGAATCTGAACAGCTGCCATAGGCAGGGGTCGTTTCGCTGGCAAGCCAGCGCCTAGGGGGCGAGTGAGAACTGTGGATAAAAAATGCCCCGGCGGCGTGAACCGACGGGGCATGGTTTATCCACAGACCGGGCCGTCAGTGACCGCCCAGGTAAGCGTTGCGCACCTCCTCGTTGACCAGCAGCTCCTTGCCGGTGCCGCTCAGGCGGATCTCGCCGTTGACCATCACATAGGCACGGTCCGACAGCTTCAGCGCATGGTTGGCATTTTGTTCCACCAGGAAGATGGTCATGCCGGTGGCCGCCAGCTCCCGCAGGGTGGCGAAGATCTGTTTCACCACGATCGGCGCCAGCCCCAGGCTCGGTTCATCAAGCAACAGCAACTTGGGCCGGCTCATCAGCGCCCGGGCGATGGCCAGCATCTGCTGCTCACCGCCGGACATGGTCATGGCCCGCTGGGTGCGCCGTTCCTTGAGCCGTGGAAACAGCTCGAACATGCGTTGCATGTCCTCATTGGCGTACTTGTCGCCAATCGGGATGGTGCCCATCAGCAGGTTCTCTTCCACGGTCATGTCGGGAAACACCCGGCGCCCTTCCGGCGACTGGGCGATGCCGTTGGAGGCAATGTAGTGGGACGACTTGTGGGTGATGTCCACGCCGCGATAGAGGATCTGCCCGGACTCCGCCCGGGGCTGGCCGAAGATCGACATCAGCAGGGTCGACTTGCCGGCACCGTTGGAGCCGATCAGGCTCACGGTTTCCCCTTCGTTGATGTGCAGCGAGACTTTCTTCAGGGCCTGGATCGGGCCGTAGTACACGTCCAGATCCTTGAGTTCGAGTATGGGTTGACTCATACCAGCTCCTCTTCGTCGGCACCCAGGTAGGCGGCGATCACCTTCGGATCGTTGCGGATCGCCTCCGGCCCGCCTTCGGCGATCACGTTGCCGTGGTCGAGCACCACGATGTGGTCGGAAATACTCATCACCATGCCCATGTCGTGTTCAATCAGCACCACGGTCAGATCGTGCTCGTCGCGCAGCAGCCGGATCATCGCGCTCAGCGCTTCGGTTTCCTGGGGGTTGAGGCCGGCGGCCGGTTCGTCGAGGCAGATGATCTGCGGCCGGGTGCACATGGCCCGGGCGATCTCCAGGCGCCGCTGCTGGCCGTAGGACAGCTCGCCGGCCAGGCGGTTGGCGCAGTCCACCAGGTCCACCACTTCCAGCCAGTAGAAAGCGTGGTCCAGGGCGGCGCTTTCCGCCTGGCGGTAGCCCTTGGTGTTGAGGATGCCCGCCAGCAGGTTGCGGTTGACCCACATGTGCTGGGCCACCAGCAGGTTTTCCACCACGGACATTTCCTTGAACAGGCGAATGTTCTGGAAGGTCCGCGCCAACCCGGCGCGGTTCACCAGGTGGGTGCCGCCAAACATCTTGTAGTACAGGCGACTGGCGAAGCTTTTCGGCGACACCAAATCGGTGGCGCGAAATGGCTCGCCCAAGAGCTTGATGACGTTGGTCTGCTGGCCCCGGGTATTGAGCTCGATGCGCCCGCCGGAGGCCTTGTAGAAGCCGGTCAGGCAGTTGAACACCGTGGTCTTGCCGGCGCCGTTGGGGCCGATAAGGGCGAAAATCGAGTTGCGCTTGACCTTGAGGCTGACGTCGCTGAGGGCCTTGATGCCACCGAAGTGCATCATCAGGTTCTCGACCGAAAGAATGTATTCGCTCATGGCGCGTTCCCCTCAGTCAGAGCACCTTTGCGTGGCGTCACCCCGGTACGGCTGATGCGGATCAGCCCCCGCGGTCGCCAGATCATCATCAACACCATGAGGATGCCGAATAGCAGCACCCGGTACTCGGAGAAGCTGCGCAGCAGCTCCGGCGCCACGGTCAGGACGAAGGCCGCGATCACCACGCCCACCGTGGAGCCCATGCCCCCCAGCACCACGATGGCGAGGATCAGCGCCGACTCGAAGAAGGTGAACGAGGACGGGTTGACGAAGCCCTGATAGCTGGCGAAGAACACCCCGGCCAGACCGGCGGTGGAGGCACCAATGGTGAAGGCCGAGAGTTTCACCAGCACGTGGTTCAAGCCCATGGCGCGGCAGGCGATCTCGTCTTCACGCAGGGCTTCCCAAGCCCGGCCCACCGGCATGCGGGTCAACCGGTGCTTGATGTAGAGCACCAGCAACACCACCAGGAACAGCACGATGTAGATGAACAGGAACTTCAGGTTGGGGTTGTATTCCAGGCCGAAGAACTCGTGGAACGGCACCCCACCGTCCTTGGCCCTGCGGCCGAACTCCAGGCCCAGGAACGTCGGCGATGGCACCGGCATGCCGTTGGGGCCGCCAGTGAAGGACAGCCAGTTGTTAAGCACCAGGCGGATGATCTCGCCGAAGCCCAGGGTCACGATGGCCAGGTAGTCGCCATGCATTCGCAGCACCGGGAAGCCCAATATGCACCCCGCCAGCGCGGCGGCAATCGCCGCCAGGGGCAGCACGCTCCAGAAGCCCAGGCCCAGGTACTGGTAACCCAGGGCCAGGCCATAGGCGCCGATGGCGTAGAACGCCACGTAGCCCAGGTCCAACAGCCCCGCCAAGCCCACCACAATGTTCAGCCCCAGGCCCAGCAGCACGTAGATCAGTCCGAGGATGACCACGGTCAGCAGGTACTTGTTGGCGAAGAACGGGAACACGATGGCGATCACGATCAGCGCCGGAATGATCCAGCGCAACCGCGACTTGTAGTCCGGCGCCAGCACATGCACCCCGGAGCCTGTGGTCTCGAAGCCCTGGAGAATCTTCAGGCCCTTGGGGGTTTGCAGGAACAGGCTCAGGGCCAGGCGGCCGGCCATGACGATCGCCACCAGCCAGGCGACCCGGGTCGGTTCCAGGTTGAAGCTGTAGCCATCCAGGACCACGCCCACGATGGGGCCGAACACGATCAGCGAGATCAGCCCGGCCAGTACGGCGTCGATGACGCTCTTCTTGATATCAATCGGTTTATTGGCAGCAGACATACTTATACCTTCGCCACGAGTGGGCGACCCAGCAGGCCTTGGGGACGGAAAATCAGGATCAGCACCAGCAGCGAGAAACTGAACACGTCTTTGTAGTCGGAGTTGATCAAGCCGGAGAACAGCGACTCGGAGATCCCGAGGATGATCCCGCCGAGCATCGCTCCGGGCAGCGAGCCAATGCCGCCGAGCACGGCTGCGGTGAACGCCTTGATGCCGATGACGAAGCCGGCATAGAAGTCGAAGGTGCCGTAGTTCATGGTGATCAGCACACCGGCCAGGGCCGCCATGGCCGCGCCGATGACGAACACGTAGGAGATCACCCGATCAGTGTTGATGCCGAGGATCGAGGCCATCTTGCGGTCTTGCTGGGTGGCCCGGCACATGCGCCCCAGCTTGGTGTACTTGATGATGTAGGTGAGCAGCGCCATGCCGGCGAACGCCGCCACCAGGATGAAGATCTTGGTGTAGGTGAGCTGCACGAAGCCGGTGCCGATATCGACTTTCCAGGCCCCGGCCAACAGGGTCGGAACCCCTTGCTGCTTGGCGCCCTGGCTGATCTGCGCGTAGTTCTGCAGGATCAGCGAGATACCGATGGCGCTGATCAGCGGTGCCAGGCGGGTGGAGTTGCGCAGGGGTTTGTAGGCCACGCGCTCGATGACCCAGCCATAGATCCCCGTCACCACCACGGTGAAGACCAGGGTGCCGAGAATGAGTAGCGGGAAGGATTCGATGCCGAAGTAGGCCAGCAGAGCCAGACTGATTGCCGCGAGGTAAGCGGAAATCATGTAAACCTCGCCGTGGGCGAAGTTGATCATGCCGATGATGCCATAGACCATTGTGTAGCCGATGGCGATCAGACCATAGACAGACCCGAGGGTCAGTCCATTGATCAGTTGCTGCAGGAAAATACCATCCATAACGCAATCTCACGGACTTGAGAGACGGCACAGGGCGTCAGCGACGGACAGGGATCACCGGTCCGCGCAACACGTCCGTTGTGCAGCTCTACGAGAAAAGGCAAGTACTGCACGAGTACGAACCGGTACCAGGGGGTAGTACCGGTTCGTTCGGACTCATGTCACTTCTGTTTTTCCAGCTGGTGGTACTTGCCGTCCTTGTCCCACTGATAGACCACGTAGTCGGAGATCTTCAGGTCGCCCTTGCCATCCCAGGACTTCTCGCCCATCACGGTTTTCACCGGGTTGGCCTTGAGCCACTTGGCGGCGTCTTCGCCTTTGTTGGATTTGGCGCCATTGAAGCCGGCGGCCAGGGCCTGGACCGACGCGTAGGCGTACAGGGTGTAGCCTTCAGGCTCGGTGCCGGCCTTGCGGAAGGCATCCACCACCGCCTTGCTGTCAGGCAGCAGGCGTGGGTCGGCGCCGAAGGTCATGTACACACCGTCGACGTATTGCGGGCCACCGGCGGTGGTCACCAGCTCGTCGGTAACGATGCCGTCGTCGGACATGAACTTGACGTCCTTCAGGCCCTGCTCGCGCAGCTGGCGTACCAACGGACCGGCTTCCGGGTGCAGGCCGCCGAAGTACACCACGTCGGCACCGGCAGCGCGGATCTTGGTCACCACGGCGCTGAAGTCCTTCTCGCCACGGGTCAGGCCCTCGTACAGCACCGGGGTCACGCCGCGCCTGGTCAGCTGTGCCTTGGTGGCGTCCGCCAGGCCCTGGCCGTAGGTGTCCTTGTCGTGCAGCACCACCACTTTCTTGCCCTTGAGCACGTCAACGATGTAGTCGCCGGCGACGATGCCCTGCTGGTCGTCACGCCCGCACATACGGAACATCGCGGACAGGCCACGCTCGGTGACCTGGGGGTTGGTGGAGCCCGGGGTGATGGCAATCACACCGGCGTCGCTGTACACCTCGGAAGCCGGAATGGTCGACGAGGAGCAGAAGTGCCCCACGACGCCCGCCACCTTGTCCTGGTCCACCAGGCGGTTGGCCACGGCCACGGCCTGCTTCGGTTCGCAGGCGTCGTCGCCCTTGACCAGGACGATCTTCTCGCCGTTGACACCGCCCTTGGCGTTGATCTCGTCAGCCGCTGCCTGTGCACCCTTCATGTACTGCTCGCCAAATGCCGCATTGGCGCCTGTCATGGGACCCGCTACGCCGATCTTCAGGTCGGCTTGAGCAAACGCAGAAACACCCAGCGCAGTTGCCACTGCGAGGGCCAGAAAGCCTTTCTTGTAAAACGTCTGGGACATGAGGTGGTGCTCCAAGGTTTTTTTAGTTGGCACTGCGACTTCACTAGAATTGCTCAGAGCAAGCGCCGTGCCAGTGGTTTTTTATTCTGAAAAAAGTCGCTGTCTTATTGTTATTTCGACTGTTTCGAGCCCATTTTTATTGGGCGTGCAACCGTCTAAACCGCGGAAGGTAAAACCCTGCTTTTTAATGGGCGCAACCCATGCGTGCCATCATTGCAACCGCGACACAATTCAACGTGCAACCCTGCTGTAACAGCCCGCGTCACCGAACTGCACACTGCTGGTGCGAGACTGCTACGAGCCGCACCATTACAGGCTAGTCGCTGCATCGAAAAGCGTCGTCCCCGACTGTTTATTTCCTTGTTCAGATGACGATCCGCAGGCACTGGCCCGCGTGGTAGAGGGAGAATCCGGCCTCGTACAGACAACTGCGCAACCCCACTCCGACCAGGGGCTGCATGGGGGCAAAAGGAATCGGCAGGGCCTGGGGATTGCCGTTACACAGGTAGTCGGCGAACGCCTTGCCGACCACGGTGCCGGTGGTGACGCCACGGCCGTTGTAACCGGTGACCGCCACCAGGCCGGGCGCCGGTTCAAACAGGCGCATCAGGTGATCGGGGGTAAAGGCAATGCAGCCGGTCCAGGTGGATTCCCACTCCACCGGTTTGAGGTAGGGGAAGTAATGCTGCTGCACCCGATCGGCCCAGGCCTTGAGAAACCACAGGGGTTTCTGGTTGCCATTGCCCAGGCTGCCCAGCAACAAGCGGCCATCGGCATCCCGGCGAATGCTGCTCAGCACCTGGCGGGTATCCCAGGAACCCTGGCCTCCGGGCAGGATCTGCCGGGCGGCCTCTTCGGTGAGCGGCGCCGAGGCCACCTGATAGTAGTAGCCGGGGAAGAAGTTGCGCCGCAGCTCGGTCCAGTCGCCTTCGGTGTAGGCGTTGGAGGCGATCACCACCTGCTCGGCCAGCACCGACCCCTGGTCGGTCTGCACCGACCAACGCTGACCCTGGCGTTCCAGGCGAGTGACGGGGGAATGATCGAACAACTGGCCGCCGAGCTTGATCGCGGCCTTGGCCAGCCCGGTGGTGTAGGCCATCGGGTTGAGGGTGCCGGCGCGCCGGTCGAGCAAGGCGGCGGCGATCTTCCGGGTGCCGGTGGCGGTTTCACAGGCGGCACCGGTCAACAGTTCCACCGGCGCACCACGGCGCTTCCATTGCTCTTCACGGCTGCGCAGGTCGGCTTCGCCCCGGGCGTTGTGGGCCATGTGCAACGTGCCTTCGCGGCGTAACTGGCAATCGATCTGGTATTTGTCCACCAGGCTGAACACCAGGGACGGCGCGGCCCCGAGCATGCGGTTGAGCTGGCTGCCCACCTGCTCGCCGAAACCGGCCTCGATCTCGTCCGGGGGAATCCACAGGCCGGCGTTGACCAGCCCGACGTTGCGCCCCGAACCGCCCTGCCCGGCGCGGTGGGCCTCGACGACACAGACCCGCTTGCCTTGCTCCAGCAGATGCACGGCCGCCGATAAACCAGTGAAGCCGGCGCCGATGATGCACACATCCGCCGTCAGCTCGCCCTTGAGCGGCGCATTGTCAGGTCTTTGAGGGGTCAGCTTTTCCCATAGACATTGTTCTTGTAGCGCCATTGTCAGACTCCGAAATAAACCAACCACAGATGCTCAAACGCACGTGCCGCTGTTCGCCGACAAGCGGGCTCCTACAGGAACGTTCAGCAGGAGCCCGCTTGCCGGTCATAGAACTCAATCGAAGGTAATACCCTGGGCCAATGGCAGCTCCTGGGAGTAGTTGACGGTGTTGGTCTGACGCCGCATGTAGCCACGCCAGGCATCGGAGCCGGACTCGCGACCGCCGCCGGTTTCCTTCTCGCCACCAAAGGCGCCTCCAATCTCCGCGCCACTCGGGCCGATGTTGACGTTGGCAATCCCGCAGTCGCTGCCCACCGCCGACATGAACTGCTCGGCTTCACGCACGTCAGTGGTGAAGATGCACGACGACAGGCCCTGGGGCACGGCGTTGTTCAAGCGCAGGGCCTCTTCAAAGTCGTTGTAGCCAATGACATAGAGGATAGGGGCGAAGGTTTCGCTGCACACCACATCACTCTGCTCCGGCATTTCGACAATCGCCGGCGACACGTAATAAGCATTGGGGAACTGGTCCTGCAACTGGCGTTGGCCACCGAACACCCGGCCGCCCTCGCTCAGGGCCTGCTCCAGGGCGTCCTGCATGGCGTCGAAGCTGTGCTTGTCGATCAGCGGGCCGATCAGGTTGCCCTGCAGGGGATGGCCGATACGCACTTTGGAGTAGGCTGCCTTGAGACGGGTGACGATTTCCTCTTTCACCGACTCGTGGGCAATCAACCGGCGCAAGGTGGTGCAACGCTGGCCGGCGGTGCCGACGGCGCTGAACAGGATGGCGCGCACGGCCATGTCCAGGTCGGCGCTCGGGCCGAGGATCATGGCGTTGTTGCCACCCAGTTCGAGAATGCTGCGAGCAAAGCGTGCGGCCACTTTCGGCGCCACTTCACGGCCCATGCGGGTGCTGCCGGTGGCGCTGATCAGGGCCACGCGTGGATCGTCCACCAGGGCGGCGCCAGCGTCGCGACCACCGATGATCACCTGGCTCAGGTACTCGGGAGCGTCCTGGAAATTCTTCAGCACGCGCTCCAGCAAGGCCTGGCACGCCAGGGCGGTGAGCGGGGTCTTCTCCGAAGGTTTCCAGATCACCGGGTTGCCGCAGACCAGCGCCAGAGCGGTGTTCCAGGCCCAGACCGCCACCGGGAAGTTGAAGGCACTGATCACCCCGACCACGCCCAGGGGATGCCAGGTTTCACGCATGTGGTGGCCGGGGCGCTCGGAGGCGATGGTCAGGCCGTAGAGCTGGCGCGACAGGCCGACGGCGAAGTCGCAGATGTCGATCATCTCCTGCACTTCCCCCAGCCCTTCCTGGGTGATCTTTCCGGCTTCCCAGGAAACCAGTTCGCCCAGATCGGCCTTGTACTCGCGCAGCACCTCACCAAATTGCCGCACCAGCTCGCCACGGCGGGGAGCCGGTACTTTGCGCCACAGGGCGAATGCATGCTCTGCACGACTGACCTGCTGCTCCACTTCGGCGGCGCCCTGCCAGTTCACGGCGGCGATCCGGCTGCCGTCGATCGGCGAATGCACAGGCTGGGAGCCCGACTGGTACAGGGCCGGGTTCACACCCAGACGATCAAGCAATGCGGCAACCATGGGGTCACTCCTTACAGGTGAAAAGCGAAAAATCCCGACCGCTGCGACGGCCATCAAGGCCTGTAGTTGTAGCTGGCCCGAGACTTGCCAACAAACGACCTTTAAGCGAGATATCATTCCGTTTATTCATGCTGAGCCGGCATCCAGCACCGATAAGAACAAGGACCACCCATGCTGAACAAACGCTACCTGCCGTCGATCACCGCCCTGCAGTGTTTCGAGGCTGTGACCCGGCACCTGAGCTTCACCCGCGCCGCCGAGGAACTCAATCTGACCCAGAGCGCGGTCAGCAAGCAGGTGGCGCAGCTGGAAGAGCTGCTGCAACACCTGTTGTTCCGTCGGGTCCGCCGCCGCCTGCAACTGACCCCGGCCGGCGACCTGTATCTGGTGGAAGTGCGCAAGATCCTGACCCAGGTGGAGATGTCCACCCACTACCTGCGCTCCTACGGCGGCGAGACCGAAGTGCTGCGGGTGTCCACGCCCTACACCTTCGGCGCCCGCTGGCTGGTGCCACGCCTCAAGGGCTGGCGCCTGCGCCATCCGCATATCCACCTGGACCTGTGCAACGAGCAGGAGCCGGACGAACTGCTCCAGGGGCACGCCGACCTGGCGTTCTACTTTGGCCAGGGTTCGCGCCCCGGCACCGAGAGCCTGAAACTGTTCAGCGAAGAACTGGTGGCGGTCTGCGCCCCGGATAGCCTGCCCGCCGAACCCTTGACCGACCCCAGGCAACTGACCGATCTGGTCCTGCTGCAAAACGCCTCGCGCCCCCAAGGCTGGCACGAATGGTTCGAACAGCAGGGCTACCAGACCGAACACAGCTATCACGGCCCGCGCTTCGAAACCTTCTATATGTGCATCCGCGCCGCCCAGGTCGGTTGTGGCGTGGCGCTGCTGCCACGCTTCCTGGTGGAAGAGGAACTGGCCGAGGGCAAGCTGGTGATCGCCTGGAAGTACGCCATGCCCAGTCAGGATGCCTACTACCTGGCCTACCCCGAACACTCGGCGGAAGTGCCCAAGGTCCGCGACTTCGTGCGCTGGATGCTCGAACACAACGACGCTCCCCTCGCGTAGGAGCCGGCTTGCCGGCGAATGGAGCCCAGGCACGGCCCAAGCCCCATTCGCTGGCCAGCCAGCGCCTATCGCAGGAGAATGGCCCGCCGCAAAAATCGCTGGTCAAGCGCAGGACGTCTATGCGCCACTAGCGCCTTCATTGAAAGAGCTGAAGCCGCCGCAGTCCGTCGCGGCCAGCATGGAGATTCCCGTTATGAGCGAGAGTGTGTTTGCCGATCGCATCGTGCAGAACCTGCTCGACACCGACTTCTACAAACTGACCATGATGCAGGCGGTGCTGCACAACTACCCCAACGTGGAAGTGGAATGGGAGTTTCGTTGCCGTAACAGCGAGGATCTGCAGCCGTACCTGGCGGAGATCCGCTATCAGTTCGAGCGCCTGGCGGAACTGAGCCTGAGCGCCGACCAACTGGGCTTTCTCGAACGCATCAGCTTCCTCAAGCCGGACTTCCTGCGCTTTCTCGGGCTGTTTCGCTTCAACCTGCGCTACGTGCACACCGGCATCGAGAACGGCGAGCTGTTCATCCGCCTGCGCGGTCCCTGGCTGCATGTGATTCTGTTCGAAGTGCCGATGCTGGCCATCATCAGTGAAGTGCGTAACCGCTACCGCTACCGCGAGATCCAGCTGGTGCAGGCCCGGGAGCAGCTGTACCGCAAGTTCGACTGGCTCAGCGCCAACGCCAGCAGCGAAGAGTTGTCCGAACTGCAAGTGGCGGATTTCGGCACCCGCCGACGCTTTTCCTACCGGGTCCAGGAAGAAGTGGTGAACGTGCTCAAGCATGATTTCCCCGGGCGTTTTGTCGGCACCAGCAACGTGCACCTGTCCCGGGAGCTGAACATGAAACCCCTGGGCACCATGGCCCACGAATGGATCATGGCCCACCAGCAGTTGGGCCCCCGGTTGATCGACAGCCAGATCGCCGCCCTCGACTGCTGGGTCCGCGAATACCGCGGCCTGTTGGGCATTGCCCTGACCGACTGCATCACCACCGACGCCTTCCTCGGTGACTTCGATCTGTTCTTCGCCAAGCTGTTCGACGGCCTGCGCCACGACTCCGGGGACCCGATCCTCTGGGCGGAGAAAGCCATCGCCCATTACCACAAGCTGGGCATCGACCCGATGAGCAAGACCCTGGTGTTCTCCGACAGCCTGACCCTGCCGCGCTCCCTGGAAATATTCCGTGCGCTGCGGGGGCGGATCAACGTCAGCTTTGGCATCGGCACCAACCTGACCTGTGATATTCCCGGTGTCGAGCCGATGAGCATCGTGCTTAAAATGGCCGCCTGCAATGGCCAGCCCGTCGCCAAGATCTCCGATGAAGCGGGCAAGACCCATTGCAAGGATCCCAACTTCGTCGCTTACTTGCGCCACGTTTTCCAAGTACCTGTCCAACCTGGCAAGGAGTGAATCATGCAAGCCGCACAGCGTGAGATTGCGCAGCAGCTGAAGGTCCAAGCACCTTTTCCCGACCAAGCGGCCCTGGAGGCGGAAATCGCCCGGCGCGTCCGTTTCATCCAGGACTGCCTGGTCAATTCCGGTCTCAAGTCCCTGGTCCTGGGTATCAGCGGCGGTGTCGACTCGCTGACCGCCGGCCTGCTGGCCCAACGCGCCATGCGTGAGCTGCGCGAGCGCAGCGGTGACGACAGCTACCGCTTCATCGCCGTGCGCCTGCCCTACGAGACCCAGTTCGACGAACACGACGCCCAGGCTTCGGTGGACTTCATCAACCCCGACGAACGCCACACCGTGAACATCGGCCCGGCGGTCAAGGCCCTGGCCAATGAAGTCGCGGCCTTTGAGGGGCAGCACGCGGTGTCCCGGGACTTTGTCCTCGGCAACACCAAGGCGCGGATGCGCATGGTGGCCCAGTACACCATCGCCGGCGCCGCCCAGGGCCTGGTGATCGGCACCGACCACGCCGCCGAAGCGGTGATGGGTTTCTTCACCAAGTTCGGTGATGGCGCCTGCGACCTGGCGCCACTGAGCGGCCTGGTGAAGAATCAGGTGCGCTCGATTGCCCGCTACTTCGGCGCTCCGGAATCCCTGGTAGAGAAGGTGCCCACCGCCGACCTCGAGGACCTGTCCCCGGGCAAGCCGGATGAAGCCTCACATGGCGTCACCTACACCGAGATCGACGCCTTCCTGCATGGCCAGCCGGTGCGCGAGGAAGCCTTCAAGATCATCTGCGACACCTACCGCAAGACCCATCACAAACGCGTCATGCCCTTCGCCCCGTGACCCACCACGTTCTGTAGGAGCCGGCTTGCCGGCGAAAGGGCCGCGTGATGCTGCACCAGGTTCAAGGGCCTGTTCGCGGACAGGCCCGCTCCGACCAGAGGGTGAAACGTCAGGCACAAAAAAAGCGCCCCGCGGGGCGCTTTCTTGTTGCAGCCGGACCTGATGCTTACTTCAGGATCACAGCGCCTTTCATCATCGAGTTGTGGCCTGGGAACGAGCAGAAGAACTGGTAGCTTTCGCCAGCAGTCAGCTTCGATACGTCGAAGGTCACCGAGTCTTTCTCGCCAGCACCGATGATCTTGGTGTGGGCGATGACGCGGGTGTCGCCTTCTTTCAGGTAGCTCTTGTCGATGCCAGCGGCCATGCCGTCGGCGGCGATGCCAGCCATGTCTGCGGTTTTGCTCAGGACCCAGTTATGACCCATGACGTTCTTCGGCAGGCTGCCGGAGTGAGTCAGGTTCACGGTGAAGGTCTTGCAGCTCTTGTCGATGGTGATTTCCTTAGTGTTGAAGGACATCTGGTCGGTAGAGTCGACATCGACCTTGCATTCGGCAGCCATCAGTTGGCTGCTGGCCAGTGTCAACAGGGATACCGCAACGAGTTTGGCAAACATGGTGAATCTCCAAGGCAGGGTTAACAAAATCCATCTGAATCCATGGGACCGAAGACTGCCTGAATTTCTGCCAAGTTCCTATGATTTGCATCAAAAAACTGTATACAACTCTCTGCTATCGGGCCGATCAAGACAATCAAACAGCCCCCTGCGAAACCGCCCTCTAAGATCAGCCCATCAACATCTTTTCGGAGCCTTGGTCATGCCTCTCAACAGCCTGTTTCGCAGCTTGCTCGCCGCCTACGCCTGCGGTGCCAGCGGTACCCATGAAACCCCGCAACGCGAGGTTTAATGCTTGGAGCCAGATCTTTCAGCCTTTACTCTGAGGCCATCAATGACCTCGGAGTAAGGCATGTCGTTAACTTCTGTCTGTGTATTTTGTGGCGCCAGTACCGGCAGCCATCCCCTCTATCGTGAAGCAGCCCAGGCCCTGGGCCGCGCCCTGGCCGAGCGCAAGCTGACCCTGGTCTATGGCGGCGGCGCGGTGGGCCTGATGGGCATAGTGGCCGACGCAGCCCTGGCAGCCGGCGGTGAAGTCATCGGGATCATCCCGCAAAGCCTGAAAGACAAGGAAATCGGCCACAACGGCCTGACCCGCCTGGAAGTGGTGGACGGCATGCACGCGCGCAAGGCGCGCATGGCTGAACTCAGCGATGCCTTCATTGCCCTGCCCGGGGGCCTGGGCACCCTGGAAGAATTGTTCGAAGTCTGGACCTGGGGCCAACTGGGCTATCACCACAAGCCTCTGGGCCTGCTGGAAGTGAACGGCTTCTACGAAAAACTCAGTGGATTTCTCGACCATATCGTCGGCGAAGGCTTCGTCCGGGCCCCGCACCGTGACATGCTGCAAATGAGCGAATCGCCAGCCAGCCTGCTGGATGCCCTGGACGCCTGGAAGCCTTCGGTAGCGGACAAGTGGTCCGAGAGCAAACCCAGTTAACCGTCAGCACCCGATAACAGGCAGAATACGCGCCGCTCAACCTCACCTTCGACCCCAGAGGATCGCCCATGGCTAAACCCAACTACTCCTTCGCCAAACGTCAACGAGACTTGGCCAAGGAACAGAAGAAAGAGGAAAAGCTGCAACGCAAGAAAGCTGCTGCAGAAGAAGCCAGCACACTGACCCCGGATACTGAAGGTGAAGTGAGCGTCGACGACGCCGAGCCTCAAGCCCCCCAGGCCTGAAACACCCGACCTGGCACAGTAGAAGCCGGCTAGCCAGCGAAGGCTCCCCCAAGCCCCACGCAGCATCCGCCGGCCTCTTCGCCGGCAAGCCGGCTCCTGCTTTATTCCAGAGGCATGACGGTGACCCGGACCTCCGGGTCATGGCTGCCCCCGCCAAGAATCACTCCACGCAACGGCGACACATCGGAAAAATCACGGCCCCAGGCCAGGGTGATGTGTTCCAGTGCCGGCTGCACGTTGTTGGTCGGATCGAAATCCACCCAGCCCAGCACCGGGCAAAACACCGATACCCAGGCATGGGAAGCGTCGGCACCGATCAGCCGCGGCTGCCCCGGCGGTGGCTGGGTCAGCAGGTAGCCGCTGATGTAGCGCGCCGCCAACCCTCGCGAACGCAGGCACGCCAGCATCAGGTGGGCAAAGTCCTGGCACACGCCCCGTCGACGCTCCAGGACTTCCACCAAAGGTGTCGCCACTTGGGTCGCTTCGGCATCGAAGGTGAACTCGCTGAAGATCTTCTCCATCAAGGCCTGGACGCCCTGCAACAGTGGCCGTCCCGGAGCAAAGCAGCTTGCGGAAAACTCGACGAAACGCTGCTTGAGATGCACATAAGGTGATTCGAAGCGATAGCGGCTGGCCTCCAGCAACGCCACCGGCAACGGCCGACCGCTGTAGGTCAGGGCTCCCCGGGCGACATCCCACGCCATGGACGCGGCAAAGTCCAAACGCGGCCGATCCAGCACCTCGACGCTAAGCTGGGCGTTGACCTGCAATTCATCATGGGGCCGCTCGAAGGCCAGACGGGTCAAAGGGTTACCAAACACATCCTGCTCGTCACGGCGGGAGGTGGGCTCGGGACTGATCAGCAACTGCCGCTCGCTGCACTGTTGCCAGGCGCAAACCCGGGGCCACAGGTGCGCCAACTGCTGGGCCAGGGACACCGGGCTGTCGTAGCGATAATGGGTGTCATGGAAAATCTGGTAGCGCGCGCTCATTACACCGACACCGTTTGCTGGCTGACATCATCCACGTGGGCGAAATGCCGCAAGGCCAGGCGATCGGACACCTGGCCGCTGACCTCGGCGATCTCTTGCAACAGGTCCGCCAGCCCCGCCACGGCGGCTCTCACGCTGGCCTCACCAAACAGGGAGTTCTCCAGGCAGCCCAGGTCGACATGGGCCAGGCGCTCCACCAGCCTCGGCAACGCCACCTCACGGGGCACGCCGAAGTCATCGTTGAGGCGCTTGAGGGTTCGGGTCACCAGCTTGAGCTGGAACAGCACCGCATGAGGGTTCTGCTCATCCAGCAGCAACAGGTCGAGGACCGGGATCAACTGCGCCACCGCCAGGTAGCGGGAGCGATAGGTGATGCTGCTGTTGCCCAGCTCCAGCAGCCACTCCAGGCCCGCCTGATCGAACACCGCAGTGCCCCGCAGGAAGGCGGCCAGGCTGCTGCTGAGAAATTGCAGGCGCTCGATGCGCCGGCCAATCATCAGGAAGCGCCATCCTTCGTCGCGGGTCATATCGTCCAGGGCGAATCCCGAGAGCGCCGCCAGGGACATCACCAGACGGTTGAGAAAATCCAGCAGCTCGCCGAAGTCCGGCTCTGCGGTGTCCAGCTCCTGGGCTTCGCGCTGCAACTCCACCAGGGCCTGCCAGTTTTCCCGGGACAGCTTGCCGCGCACCTGGGAGGCGGCCCACTGCAGGCGCTGCAAGTTGGAGCGCAGGCTGAACGACCAGTCCTCCCCCAACAGGGCCGCCAGCAGACGCTCGGGCAACTCGCCCTCATCCGGCAGCAGCATCAGGCTTTCCCCCAGGTCGACCGCGGCCAGCAAGGCTCGCGGATCGTCGCCATCGACGTAACGGGCCAGCATGATCCGCAACAGCCGTGCGCTGTCGTCACAGCGCTCACAATAACGACCGAACCAGAACAGGTTCTCCACCACCCGCGACGGCAAGTAAGGATCACGACGGACCAGGTCATAGACACCAATGGTGCGCTGGGCTTTCCATTGCTCGCCACTGGGCGCGCGCTCCCCCAGCACCCAAGTGTCCTTGCTGGCGCCACCGCGCTGCATCGACACCACTTCGGCGTCGGCATCGGCGGCGACCCGGGTCAGGCCGCCGGGCAGCACCCGATAGCCGTCGTCGCTGGCCACCGCGTACACCCGCATGCCGATGGCCCGTGGCTGCAAGCGACCGTCCTCGGCCTGCCAGACCGGCGCCTGGGACAGTTGCGGCAACTCCTGGGCCACATAGGCATAGGGTCGCGCACGCATACGCTCGGCGAGGCTGGCGCGCTGTTCGGGACTCAGGTCGCGCCCCAGCACCGGGGTGAAACTCTGGGATGGAAACGCCGGCTTGATCAGCAGCTCTGGGAGTTTCTCCAGGGCCTGTTGCAGCACGGGCGCCTCGCCACACCACCAGGTGGCGATGGAAGGCAGGAGCAATGGCTCCCCCAACAGGAACTGGCTGATTTTCGGCAAGAAGCCCAGCAGCCCTGGAGACTCCAGCACCCCGCTGCCCAGGGCATTGGCCACCAGCACCCGGCCCTGACGCACCGCATCCAGCAGGCCGGGCACCCCCAGAGCGGAATCGGTGCGCAGCTCCAGAGGATCACAGAAATCATCATCCAGGCGACGCATGATGGCGTGCACCCGACGCAGGCCGCTGAGGGTCTTGAGATAGACCGTGGCATCGCGCACCGTCAGGTCGCCGCCCTCCACCAGCGGGTAACCCAGCTGACGCGCCAGGTACAGATGCTCGAAGTAACTCTCGTTGAAACGCCCCGGAGTCAGCAGCACGATCAGCGGCGCTTCGGCATCCCGGGGCGCCTGCCGGGCCAGGGTTTCCTGCAGGGCACGGAAGAAGCCGGCCAGATGCTGCACGTGCAGGTCGCGGTACAGATCCGGAAAGGCCCGGGACACGATCATGCGATTTTCCAGGGCATAGCCGGCCCCGGACGGCGCCTGGGTACGATCGGCAGTGACCCACCAGCGACCATCGGGGGTGCGCGCCAGGTCCACTGCATAGAGGTGCAGAAAGGTCTGCTCGGGCGGCTGGATGCCCTGGCATGGCCAGAGAAAGTTGTTGTGCCCGAACACCAGTTCAGCAGGCAACAGCCCTTCGCTGATCAGTCGCTGCGGGCCGTACAGGTCCGCCAGTACGGCATTGAGCAGGCGCGCCCGCTGGGCGATCCCGGCGGACAACAGTTGCCACTCCTCCACCGGGATCACATGGGGCAGCAAATCCAGCTCCCAGGGCCGGTCCGCGCCCTTGGGGTCGGCATAGACGTTGTAGGTGACACCGTTCTCGTGGATCTGCCGGGTCAGCAGCGCCTGGCGCTGGGCCAGTTGTGCGGGGCTGCTGCGTTGCAGTTGTTCAAGCAGGCGCTGCCAGTGCGCCCGGACCGCACCCTGGTCATCCAGCAGCTCGTGGTAGGTACCCGCCGTCAGCGGGTAACGGTCTAGCAAGTCAGGCATGGAACACTCGGCAGACGGCAGGGAAAGTCAGATTAACCCACAGCCCCGACGCCCGGATATGGCTAGATCGCGGGCGTCGCAGGTGGATTAGAAGCGTCGCAAATCCAGGGTCATGGGCAGCTCGTCATTGATGATCAAAGGCGGCACCGCGAGGCTCCCGGGGCTGTGTCCGAGGCGAAAGAAACGCGCCATGCGCCGGCTTTCCGCTTCATTGGCATTGACCGGCAGACTGTCGTAGTTGCGTCCCCCAGGATGGGCCACATGGTATTGGCAGCCCCCCAGGGAGCGCTGCATCCAGCTGTCCAGCAGATCGAACACCAGCGGTGCGTGTACCGGGATGCCGGGTTGCAGGCAGTTGGCCGGCTGCCAGGCGCGATAGCGCACCCCGGCGACAAACTCCCCTACCCGCCCAGTGGGCTGCAAGGGGACCGCCACACCGTTGCAGGTCAGCACATGGCGCTGCGGCGTCAGCCCACTGACCTTGACCTGCAGACGCTCCACAGAGGAGTCGACATAGCGCACCGTGCCCCCGGCCCCGCCCTCTTCCCCCAGCACATGCCAGGGCTCCAGGGCCTGACGCAACTCCAGCTCGATACCGCTGACCGCGTAATCGCCGACCTTGGGAAAGCGAAACTCCAGGTGCGCGGCAAACCACTCGGCCCGCAGCGGATATCCGGCGGCATTGAGCTCCACCAGCACATCGGCAAAATCCTGCTCGATGAAATGCGGCAGCAGGAAACGATCGTGCAGCTCGGTGCCCCAACGCGCCAGCTTGGCCGGGGCATAAGGTTCGCGCCAGAACCGCGCCACCAGCGCCCGCAGCAGCAACTGCTGGACCAGGCTCATGCGCCCATGGGGCGGCATTTCAAAGGCCCGCAGTTCCAGCAGGCCGAGACGCCCGGTGGCGCCGTCCGGCGCATAGAGCTTGTCGATGCAGAACTCGGCGCGATGGGTATTGCCGGTGACATCGATCAGCAGGTTGCGCAGCAGGCGATCCACCCGCCACGGCGGGCACTCCTCGCCCGGCGCGGGCATCTGTGCAAAGGCAATTTCCAGTTCATAAAGCGAGTCGTTGCGCGCCTCATCGACCCTGGGTGCCTGGGAGGTGGGGCCGATGAACAACCCGGAAAACAGGTAGGACAACGACGGATGATTGTGCCAATAGCTGATCAGGCTACGCAGCAGGTCGGGGCGGCGCAGGAACGGCGAATCCGCCGGCGTCGCGCCACCGAGGACGAAATGGTTTCCGCCGCCAGTACCGGTGTGGCGTCCATCGATCATGAATTTCTCACTGGTCAGGCGGGTCTGCCGGGCCTGCTCGTACAGGAACTCGGTGCGTTCCACCAGCTCGTCCCAACTGACCGAAGGCTGCACGTTGACCTCGATCACGCCCGGGTCCGGCGTCACCCGGAAGTTGCTCAAGCGCGGGTCGGCGGGCGGCTCGTAGCCTTCCAGCAGCACCGGGCAATGCAGCTCTGCCGCAGTGGCTTCGATCACGCTGACCAGTTGCAGGTAATCCTCGAGTCGCTCCAGGGGCGGCATGAACAGGTACAGCCGCCCTTCTCGCGCCTCGGCGCAGAGCGCGGTACGGGTCAGCCAATCCGCGGACTGATCGATCTGTGGCACGCGTTCATCCGCAACCGCCGACTCAGGGACTTCTGCGAGCTGCGCCCGGTCCGGCAGCTCAGGGAAGTCCTGGTTCGGATCGTTGGGGTGAATGAAGGGGTACTCCGCCGCTGTCACCCAGGGTTGGGACGCCAGGGGCAGGCGATAGCCCAGGGGGGAATCCCCTGGCACCAATCGGCAATGACTGTCTCGCAAATACCAGCGGCCGCTCTGCCATTGATCACCCTTGGCGCTGCGCGCCAGGGGCAGCACCTGGCCAATGACTTTATCCAGGCCCTGGCTGAACACCTTGCGCAACCGCTGGCGCTCCAGGGCATCCTCCAGCCGCGAGTCCTCGGCACTGACATTGAGGGGCAGGCGGCCCTCGCGCCACAGGTAATAGAAGTGGTCTTCGTAGGCGGGAAACACAAAGCGCCCGGGCAGCTTCAGGCGCTCGGCGACACTGGCGAGAAAGCGCCCGGCCAATGATGCGTCAGCGCCATAGTCCTCGTGCTCATCGGCAATCAAGGCGCTGTTGTGCCAGATCGGCACACCGTCAACTCGCCAATAGCAGTTCAGCGACCAGCGCGGCAATTGCTCCCCCGGGTACCACTTGCCCTGGCCGAAGTGCACCAGCCCCTGAGGCCCGTAGCGCTGGCGCAGGCGCTGGAACAGCTCAGCGGCCAAACGCCGCTTGTTCGCGCCCAGGGCGGCGGTGTTCCACTCGGCGCCGTCGGGATCGTCGATGGCCACGAAGGTCGGTTCGCCGCCCATGGTCAGGCGCACATCGTTCTGCAACAGGTCCACATCGATCTGCCGGCCCAGGGCCTGGATGGCCAGCCACTGCTCGTCGGTGTAAGGCTTGGTGACCCGGGGCGCTTCCCAGATCCGCTCCACACTCATTTCATGGCTGAACTGACACTCGCAAGGCTCCACAAGACCCGTGATGGGCGCCGCTGAAGAGGGATCGGGGCTGCAGGCCAGGGGAATGTGACCTTCTCCGGCAAACAGCCCTGAGGTCGCGTCCAGGCCGATCCAGCCGGCTCCGGGCAAGTAGACCTCGCACCAGGCATGCAGGTCAGTGAAGTCCACCTCGGTGCCCGAAGGACCATCCAGGGATTTGACGTCGGCCGTGAGCTGGATCAGGTAGCCGGAGACGAAACGCGCCGCCAGTCCCAGGTGGCGCAACAGCTGCACCAGCAGCCAGGCCGAATCGCGACAGGAGCCGGAGGCATTGACCAGGGTCTGCTCCGGGCTCTGCACCCCCGGTTCCAGGCGAATCAGGTAGGCGATGTCGGCGCTGAGTCGCTGATTCAACGCCACCAGGAAGTCCACCGCCGGCAACGGCGTACGCGAGATACCGTCCAGGTAGGCCTGGAACTTGGGCGTCAGGGGCAGGGTTTCCAGGTAGGGCGCCAGCTCGCGCTGCTCATCGGCGGCGTAGGCGAAAGGAATCTGCTGCGCGTAGGGCTCAAGGAAGAAGTCAAACGGATTGAACACCGCCATCTCCGCCAGCAGATCCACTTCGATCCGCAGCTCGGTGGTTTTCTCCGCAAAGACCAGGCGCGCCAGATAATTGCCCTGGGGGTCCTGCTGCCAGTTGATGAAATGCTGCTCGGGCTGGACCTTCAGCGCATAGGCGAGGATTCGCGTGCGGCTGTGGGCAGCCGGGCGCAGGCGGACGATCTGCGGGCCAAGTTCGACGGCGCGGTCGTAGCGATAGTGCGTGACATGGTGCAATGCGACATGAATCGACACGGCGTGCCTCCTGCGAGCCTGAGCGGTGGATGAACCCGCGCAAGACTTGTGCCAGGGCCCAAGTCCGGGGGGGTTGTTCAACGACTCGGGGCAGTACAGCACCAAAACCGCGCAACCGGTGCATCCCTGTGCAGCTCACTGCACAGAAATGTGCCAGACGGCATGACCTGAAGCTGCTGCGCTCGCACTGTTAATGCAGCGCCAGCTCAATGCGCCAGCGCTAACAGCGGACCGCCAACAAGACCGGCTTGCGCCGCGATCGGCAGCCAAAACAAAAACGCCAGCTCCGAGGAGCTGGCGTTCTGTTGTCTAGCGCGGTACCACCGGCTTGCGGGTTGGCTTCTTGCCTTTGCCCTTGGCCGCATCGGCACGCTCCTTGGCGGCCTGCTTGTTGCGGGCGAAGGCGGCGGCCTTGGCCTGTTCACGCTTGTCCCAGGCATTGCCACCGTCACTGCCACGCGGCGGCAGGCCGGTGTGCTGGGTCAGGATCTTGGTTTCCTTGGCCACCTTGTGGCTGCCGGCCGGTGTCGAGTTCTTGCGGCGGGCGCTCTGGTAGCTGTCGGTGGCCGGCTGATGGGTCGGAATCAGCTGGTGCTTGCCCGGGCCGATCAGGTCGCCACGACCCATGCGCAGCAGGGCCTCGCGCAGCATCGGCCAGCCCTTGGGATCGTGGTAGCGCAGGAACGCCTTGTGCAGGCGACGCTGCTCCTCGCTCTTGACGATGGTCACGCCGTCGCTCTTGTAGGTGACCTTGCGCAGCGGGTTCTTGCCCGAGTGGTACATGGCGGTGGCGGTGGCCATCGGCGACGGGTAGAACGCCTGCACCTGGTCGGCGCGGAAGCCGTTGCCCTTGAGCCACAGGGCCAGGTTCATCATGTCTTCGTCGGTGGTCCCCGGGTGGGCGGCGATGAAGTACGGAATCAGGTACTGCTCCTTGCCCGCTTCCTTGGAGTACTTCTCGAACATCCGCTTGAAGCGGTCGTAGGTACCGATGCCCGGCTTCATCATCTGATTGAGCGGACCTTCCTCGGTGTGTTCCGGGGCAATCTTCAGGTAGCCACCCACGTGGTGGGTCACCAGCTCCTTGACGTACTCCGGCGATTCCACCGCCAGGTCATAGCGCAGGCCGGAGGCGATGAGGATCTTCTTCACCCCGGGCAAGGCGCGGGCGCTGCGATACAGCTGGATCAACGACGAATGGTCGGTGTTGAGGTTCGGGCAGATGCCGGGGAACACGCAGGACGGCTTGCGGCACGCGGATTCGATCTCCGGGCTCTTGCAGGCGATGCGGTACATGTTCGCGGTCGGGCCGCCAAGGTCGGAGATCACTCCGGTAAAACCGGGAACCTTGTCGCGGATTTCTTCGATCTCGCGAATGATCGACTCTTCGGAACGGTTCTGGATGATCCGCCCTTCGTGCTCGGTGATGGAGCAGAAGGTACAGCCACCGAAGCAGCCGCGCATGATGTTCACCGAGAAACGGATCATGTCGTAGGCCGGAATCTTTTCCTTGCCATAGGCCGGGTGCGGAACGCGCTGGTAAGGCATGCCGAACACGTAGTCCATTTCCTCGGTGGTCATGGGAATGGGCGGCGGGTTGAACCACACGTCCACTTCGCCATGTTTCTGCACCAGGGCGCGGGCGTTGCCCGGGTTGGTTTCCAGGTGCAGCACGCGGTTGGCGTGGGCGTACAGGACCGGGTCGTTGCGCACCTTCTCCATGGACGGCAGGCGGATCACGGTCTTGTCCCGGGTCATCCGCGGGCTGGCAAGGATCTGCACCACCTTGGCTTCGCTCGGATCTTCAACCGGGCCCTTCTCCTGCTCGATGGCGCAGGCCTGGGTGTCCTGGGTATTGACGTAGGGGTTGATGATCTTGTCGATCTTGCCCGGGCGGTCGATACGGGTGGAGTCCACTTCGTACCAGTCTTTGGGCGTATCGCGGCGGATGAAGGCGGTGCCGCGCACGTCGGTGATGTCTTCGATCTTGTGGCCATAGGACAGGCGCTGGGCCACTTCAACGATGGCCCGCTCGGCGTTGCCGTACAGCAGGATGTCGGCGCTGGCGTCGATCAGGATCGAGTTGCGCACCCGATCCTGCCAGTAGTCGTAGTGAGCAATACGGCGCAGGGAAGCCTCGATGCCGCCCAGGACGATGGGCACATGCTTGTAGGCTTCCTTGCAGCGCTGGCTGTACACCAGGCTGGCGCGGTCCGGACGCTTGCCCGCCAGGCCGCCCGGGGTGTAGGCGTCGTCGGAGCGGACTTTCTTGTCGGCGGTGTAGCGGTTGATCATCGAGTCCATGTTGCCGGCGGCGACACCGAAGAACAGGTTCGGCTCGCCGAGCTTCATGAAGTCGTCTTTGGACTGCCAGTTGGGCTGGGCGATGATCCCCACGCGAAAGCCCTGGGACTCCAGCAGCCGGCCGATGATCGCCATGCCGAACGAGGGGTGATCGACGTAGGCATCACCGGTGACGATGATGATGTCGCAGGAATCCCAGCCGAGCTGATCCATCTCCTCCCTGCTCATGGGCAGGAATGGTGCTGGCCCGAAACATTCGGCCCAGTACTTTGGATAGTCAAATAACGGCTTGGCTGCTTGCATGTCGATGACCGGTGTTGGCTTGGATAGGGACGCGTTGATTCACAGGGAAATTCGCGGGCGCGGAATATAGCACAAAAAACAACCAATTCCGACCATTATGGTCGGAATTCGGTGCAGCCCGATTCGCCGGCGAGCCGGCACCTACAGCTAGGCGCCGGCAAGCGAATTGCCGGCGAACGGTCGGGTTATTCGTCGTCGTCGAAGTTGTAACTGCCCGGCGCGAGGTTCTCGAAGCGGGTGTACTTGCCGATGAACGCCAGGCGGATAAAGCCGATGGGGCCGTTCCGCTGCTTGCCGATGATGATCTCGGCAATGCCCTTGTGCTCGGTCTCGGGGTGATACACCTCATCCCGGTACACGAACATGATCACGTCGGCGTCCTGCTCGATCGCTCCGGATTCCCGCAAGTCGGAGTTCACCGGGCGCTTGTTGGGGCGTTGCTCCAGAGAGCGGTTGAGCTGGGACAGGGCCACCACCGGGCAGTTGAATTCCTTGGCCAGGGCTTTGAGGGACCGGGAGATCTCGGAAATCTCGTTGGTCCGGTTGTCACCGCTGGAACCGGGGATCTGCATCAACTGCAGGTAGTCGATCATGATCAGCGCGATGTCGCCGTGCTCACGCACCAGGCGACGGGTCCGCGCACGCATTTCCGAAGGGCTGATACCCGCGGTGTCGTCGATGAACAGCTTGCGGTCATTGAGCAGGTTGACGGCCGAGGTCAGGCGCGGCCAGTCGTCGTCTTCCAGCTGGCCGGAACGGACCTTGGTCTGGTCGATGCGGCCCAGGGAGGACAGCATACGCATGATCAGCGATTCGCCTGGCATCTCCAGGGAGTACACCAGCACCGCCTTGTCGCTGCGCAGTACCGCGTTTTCCACCAGGTTCATGGCGAAGGTGGTCTTACCCATGGACGGACGGCCGGCGACGATGATCAAGTCGGCCGGTTGCAGGCCACTGGTCTTCTCGTCGAGGTCGGTGTAGCCGGTGGACAGGCCGGTGATGGCGTTGTCGGTGTTGAATAGGGTGTCGATGCGGTCGATGGCCTTGGTCAGCAACTCGTTGACGCCCACCGGACCGCCGGTCTTGGGCCGCGCCTCGGCAATCTGGAAGATCTGCCGTTCGGCCTCGTCGAGGATCTCTTCGGCGGTGCGACCTTCAGGGTTGAAGGCGCTGTCAGCGATCTCGGTACTGATGCCGATCAGTTGGCGCAGGGTCGCCCGCTGGCGAACGATCTGCGCATAGGCCTTGATGTTGGCCACCGACGGGGTGTTCTTGGCCAGCTCGCCGAGATAGCCCAGGCCGCCGACCTGGGAGGTCTGGCCTTCCTTGTCCAACTGCTCGGACAGGGTGACCACGTCGATGGGCATGTTCTGATCGGCCAGCTTGGCGATGGCGCGGAAGATCAAACGGTGGTCATGCCGATAGAAATCGCCGTCGGACACTTGATCCAACACGCGTTCCCAGGCGTTGTTGTCCAGCATCAGACCACCGAGCACGGCCTGTTCGGCCTCGATGGAATGCGGCGGCACCTTCAGGGCAGCGGTTTGCAGATCGTATTGCTCGGGAGCGGAAATATCGTTCATGGCCACTTGGAATTCGGGGGTGAAAATCAGGATCAGCAGAAAGACAAAGGGCACGACCTGTAAACAGGATCGTGCCCGATGTTAACCGTCAGCCACACAAGGTGCCAGACGATTTGGTACTGCTTAAGCAGCCACCACGACAACGCGTACGGTTGCTTCAACTTCAGCGTGCAGGTGCACGGCTACGTCGAATTCACCTACGTTGCGGATGGTGCCGTTCGGCAGACGAACTTCGCTTTTTGCAACTTCAACGCCGGAGGCGGTCAGTGCATCAGCGATGTCGTGGGTGCCGATCGAACCGAACAGCTTGCCTTCGTCACCGGCGGTGGCAGTGATGGTCACTTCCAGCTCGGCCAGTTGGGCAGCGCGGCTTTCAGCCGAAGCTTTACGGTCTGCAGCCAGTTTTTCCAGCTCAGCACGACGCTCTTCGAACGCAGCCAGGTTGGCAGCGGTAGCAGCGGTGGCTTTGCCGTAAGGCAGCAGGTAGTTACGGCCGTAACCAGCCTTAACGTTCACTTTGTCGCCCAGGTTGCCCAGGTTGGCGACTTTTTCCAGAAGGATCAGTTGCATGTGAAAATCCTCTTAACTTTTAACCTTCACCGTTCGCGTTATCGGCGTCTTTCGGCGCCAAACGACCGCGAAAATCAACCAGACTGTCGACAATGGCCAGGACCACTAGCAACGGATAGATCAGCTGCATGAATGGCAACAGCGTGACGTACAACCCCACCAGCCAGAATCTGGCCAGTCGCCCTTGCGCCACCAGCCCGTGAATCAGGGCCAGCCCGGCAAAAGCCAGCGGGACACTGCACATCGGCGTAAGCATGGCCAGTTGAGGTCCGAAGTTCGGCCCCACCAGCATGCACGCCAGCAGCAACATCGCTGGCCCAAGAGGGATTCTGATGGCGCGAAACTCGCGACCAAAACCACCCGGGTTATACAACACAGCCTGCCAGTAACGCCCAAGAATCAGGCTCAGCACGCTGATGGCTTGCAACAAGGCCGCTATCAGGCCGGTCAGGATCGGTGCAATCAGCGTGGCAAGACGAGCTCGCTCTTCAACCGATAACTGCTGGTAGACCTCACCCAAGGCCATCGGCAGGATCTTTATCAATTCCTGCGACAACGCTTCGATCTGAGGGCGGAAAGCCGCACCCAGGACTCCAGCAAACACCAATCCCATCGCTATGCTGACCAGCAGCACGCGGCTCCAGGACTCGCCTGCGCGCAAAACCAACGCAAGACTCGAAGACCCCACCAGCACCAGAAATGCTCGCGGGTCATCGAACGCCAGCCACCAGAACAAAGCCGGCAGCATACCCAGAGCGAGGACACCAAGGGCATCCTTCAACCCGCGCCGCAGAAGCACCAGGCTCCCCGCGGCAGCACCCAACCAATACAACAACGGCAATGCCGAACAGCCAGCCACTACCAGAGTGGCCTGCATACGACCGCGCATGATGAACTCAGCTAAGGCGCGCATGCATTCAATCCCTTACTACTTGTCGACTGCCCGGTCTCAGCGGCCGTGGCTGTCGGTGTAGGCCAGCAGGGCCAGGAAGCGGGCGCGCTTGATAGCGGTGGCCAGCTGACGCTGATAACGAGCTTTGGTACCGGTGATGCGGCTTGGAACGATTTTGCCGGTCTCGGATACGTAGGCTTTCAGAGTGTTGAGATCTTTGTAATCGATCTCTTTCACGTCTTCAGCGGTGAAGCGGCAGAATTTACGACGACGGAAGAAACGTGCCATGTAATTGGCTCCTCAAAAGGTCCGTGGATTACTCGTCAGCGTTATCGCTGGCGTCGCTGTTGTCGCTGTCATCGCCATCGGCGCTGTCAGCATGCTCAGGACGGTCACGACGCTCACGGCGCTCACTGCGGTTTTCTTCAGCCTTGAGCATCTCGGATTGGCCAGTGATGGCTTCTTCGCGACGGATGACCAGGTTACGGATCACAGCATCGTTGTAACGGAAGTTGTCTTCCAGCTCAGCCAGGGCTTTACCGGTGCACTCAACGTTCAGCATCACGTAGTGAGCCTTGTGAACATTGTTGATTGCATAGGCCAGTTGACGACGGCCCCAGTCTTCCAGACGGTGGATTTTGCCGCCGTCTTCTTCGATCAGCTTGGTGTAACGCTCAACCATGCCGCCGACTTGCTCGCTTTGATCCGGGTGGACCAAAAAGATGATTTCGTAATGACGCATGAATGCTCCTTACGGGTTGTAGCCTGCCGCCTATAAGCGGTCAGACAAGGAGTGAATGACACTGGTGTGTCTTGCCTGTTAGTAGGCACATATGCGCCTGCCGTCACGGCAAGGGGCGCAATTGTAGAGAAGGGGGAACAGCGGCGCAAGGCAATTGGTGATTATTTGAACAATCACCTGCAGGAGCCAACGAGCCGGCAATGGACGGCAGGGCATGGTTCGCCGGCAAGCCGGCTCCTACGGGATAGATCAGGCTTTTTTGGCGACGGCCTTGGCCTTGGCGCCGCGCTGGCGCATGGCTTCGAACAGGCAGACGCCCGTGGCCACGGAGACGTTGAGGCTGCTGACGCTACCGGCCATTGGCAGGCGCACCAGATAGTCGCAGTGCTCGCGAGTCAGGCGACGCATGCCCTTGCCTTCGGCCCCCATGATGATGATGGTCGGGCCGGTCAGATCCTGATCGTACAACTCCTGCTCGGCCTCGCCGGCGGTACCGACGATCCACAGGCCGCGCTGCTGAAGCTTTTCCAGGGTACGGGCCAGATTGGTCACCGCCACCAGCGGAATCACTTCGGCAGCACCGCAAGCCACCTTACGTACGGTCGGGGTCAGAGTGGCCGACTTGTCCTTGGGCACCAGCACCGCCAGGGCACCCGCCGCATCGGCGGTACGCAGGCAGGCGCCAAGGTTGTGCGGATCGGTCACACCATCCAACACCAGCAACAGTGGCGCGCCCTCGGTGCGATCCAGCAGCTCGTCGAGCATGGCTTCGCCCCACACCTGGCTTGGGCTGACTTCCGCCACCACCCCCTGATGCACGCCTTCAACCCAGGCGTCCATCTCACGACGCTCGGCCTGGCCGACCGACACACGGTTCTGCGCAGCCAGATCAACCAGCACCTGAACCCGTGGGTCACTGCGCCCTTCAGCCAACCAGATCTGCTTGACCCGCTTGGGATGGTGACGCAGCAACGCTTCTACAGCATGCACGCCGTAGATCTTTTCCAACTGACTCATGACTTGGCCTTAGGTTTGCGCGCGCCGCCGCTTTTCGCGCCGGAAGCGGAGCCCGCCTTGGGCGGCCCCTTACGATGTTTGCTCGGTTTGGCTGGCCGGTCGCTGTCTCTGGCCGGAGCCGATTTGCCGGACTTTCCCCCAGACGCCGCTTTACCACCGCCTTTGGCTCCCGCCAGCAGCGCCTGTTTCATTTCACGACTTTTGCGTACTTCGGCGTTTTTTGCCGCCGCATCGCTCGGACGGTAAGCCTCGACCGCTTTCTCCTTGGCAGAGCTGCGACGCCCCGCCTTCGCTGGAGCTGGCTCTTCGACTGTCTTGCTCGCCGGCACGTCCGCAGCACCCCGCTTTTTACGGCCAATAGGTGCAGCAATGGTCTTTTCGGCCATCTCGAAATCGATTTTGCGCTCGTCCAGATCTACGCGCATGACCCGCACTTCCACGGTGTCACCCAAGCGGAAGCTGCGACCGGTGCGCTCGCCCGCCAAGCGGTGATGCACAGGATCGAAGTGGTAGTAGTCACCTGGCAGCGCAGTGACATGCACCAGGCCTTCGACGTAGATATCGGTGAGTTCGACGAACAGACCAAAACCGGTGACCGCGGTGATCACGCCAGGGAAGGATTCGCCGACGCGATCCTTCATGAACTCGCACTTGAGCCAGTTCACCACGTCACGAGTGGCTTCGTCGGCGCGACGCTCACTCATCGAGCACTGCTCACCGAGCTGCTCGAGGATGGCCTCGTCGTACGGATAGATACGCGCTTTCGGAATACTCATCGCTCCGGCTCGACGCACGTGCGGCGTGTCTTGCTTGGAGTGGATGACACTGCGAATGGCCCGATGGGTCAGCAGGTCCGGGTAACGACGGATCGGCGAAGTGAAGTGGGTATAGGCTTCGTAATTCAGGCCGAAGTGGCCCTGATTATCAGCGCTGTACACCGCCTGGCTCAGCGAGCGCAGCATCACGGTCTGGATCAGGTGGTAATCCGGACGATCCTTGATGGTTTCCAGCAGCGCCTGGTAGTCCTTCGGCGTAGGACCATCCTTGCCTTTATGCAGGGACAGGCCCAGCTCGCCAAGGAAGGCACGCAGCTTCTCCAGACGCTCCGGCGGCGGACCGTCGTGCACCCGGTACAGGGCCGGAATCTCATGCTTCTTGAGGAACTCGGCGGTGGCCACGTTGGCCGCCAGCATGCATTCCTCAATCAGTTTGTGAGCATCGTTGCGCGTGGTTGGACGAATTTCGGCGATCTTGCGCTCGGAACCGAAGATGATCCGGGTTTCCTGGGTTTCAAAGTCGATGGCGCCACGGGTATGACGAGCACCGAGCAGGACCTTGTACAGCGCATACAATTGCTTAAGGTGCGGTACGACATCCGCGTACTCACCGCGCAGTTGCTTGGCTTCGGTGGTTTTCGGCTGCTCGAGCATGGTGCTGACCTTGTTGTAGGTCAGTCGCGCCTTGGAGTGGATCACCGCTTCATAGAACTGGTAATCGGTCATTTCGCCGGACTTGGAGATGGTCATCTCACAAACCATGGCCAGGCGATCAACTTTCGGGTTCAGCGAGCACAGGCCATTGGAAAGCTGCTCAGGCAGCATCGGGATAACCCGCTCGGGGAAATACACCGAGTTGCCACGCACCTGGGCTTCAGCATCCAGAGCCGAACCAATCTTCACGTAGCTGGAGACGTCGGCAATGGCCACGTACAGTTTCCAGCCGCCGCCGAACAGGCGCAGCTTGCCGGGCTTGGCTTCGCAAAACACTGCGTCGTCGAAGTCGCGAGCGTCTTCACCATCGATGGTGACAAAAGGCAGGTCGCGCAGATCAATGCGTTTCTCTTTGTCCTTCTCCTCCACTTCCGGCTTGAGCTTGGCGGCCTCTTTGAGCACGGCCTCGGGCCAGACATGGGGAATATCGTAGGTGCGCAGGGCAACGTCGATTTCCATGCCCGGCGCCATGTAGTTGCCTACCACTTCAACTACGTCGCCTTGTGGCTGGAAGCGCGGCGTCGGCCAGTGAGTAATCTTCACTTCAACGAACTGACCGACCTTGGCATTGGCATTACGCCCCGGTGTCACCAGCACTTCCTGCTGGATCTTCGGGTTATCCGCTACCACAAAGCCGATACCGCCCTCTTCAAAGTAACGCCCCACGATGCTTTCATGGGCACGAGATACCACTTCGACGATCACGCCTTCGCGACGACCACGACGATCCAGGCCGGAAACTCTGGCCAGGGCGCGGTCACCATCGAATACCAGGCGCATTTGCGCCGGGCTCATGAACAGGTCGTCGCTGCCATCATCCGGCACCAGAAAGCCGAAGCCGTCGCGGTGGCCGCTGATACGACCGAGGATCAGGTCGAGCTTGTCCACCGGCGCATAAGTGCCGCGGCGGGTGTAGATCAGTTGAGCGTCGCGCTCCATGGCGCGTAGGCGGCGGCGCAAAGCTTCAAGTTGGTCCTCTGTGGTCAGACCGAACTCTTCTACCAACTGCTCGCGACTAGCAGGCGAACCCCGATCAGCAAGGTGCTGGAGGATGAGTTCGCGGCTAGGAATAGGGTTTTCGTATTTTTCCGCTTCACGAGCGGCCTCGGGATCGAGGGACTGCCAATCGGCCATTAGATAAATTTCACCTTGTCTATATGCGGGTTAGTTTGGCATACGCGTATTGAAACGGGAAATTTCAGGCTCAGACAACGCTGGAAAAATCCTCATCGCCGCCTCAGAAACATCCTCACGCCTGCCACCGGAGACTTTTTTCAAACTTTTTTGAAATCGGGGGTTTACAGTTTAAAAGAGCCTCCGTATAGTGCGCGCCATCGACGACGGAGACGTCAGCGATACTGCCCAGATGGTGAAATTGGTAGACACGCCAGCTTCAGGTGCTGGTGACCGCAAGGTCGTGGAAGTTCGAGTCTTCTTCTGGGCACCAATTCAAGAGCTTGAGATTAGATCAATTTCAAGACTCAAACAAAAACCCGCGAAAGCGGGTTTTTGCATTCTAAGTGTTTGATTTAATAAAACCAAAACAGGGGTTTACAGATCAAAACACGGTCCGTATAGTGCGCTCCATCGACACGGCGACGACGTCGATACTGCCCAGATGGTGAAATTGGTAGACACGCCAGCTTCAGGTGCTGGTGACCGCAAGGTCGTGGAAGTTCGAGTCTTCTTCTGGGCACCAATTCAAACTTGAGAGCATCGCTTTCAAGTATCCCAAAAACCCGCGAAAGCGGGTTTTTGCGTTTATGCCTCCAGGCATTCCCTCGCCTCATCGCCCCGCCGTCGTACCCGTAAAGCGCACATGAGAAACGATATCGTTTATGATTGTTACAAGTTTTTGCGGCACTACAGTGAGGAAACCTGCGAATGATGTTCAGAAATACCCTCCTTCCAACATCCCTTCTGCGTGGCTTGACCATCACTTTGCTGGGATTGACCCTGGCATCTCCACTCACCCAAGCAGCCGATCCAGTTTCCCTGACCCTGTATAACGGCCAGCACAAGGAAGTCGGCGATGCCGTTGCCAAGGCCTTCGAAGCCAAGACCGGCATCCACGTCAACGTGCGCAAGGGCAGCAGCAATCAGTTGGCCAGCCAGGTCGTCGAAGAAGGCGATCGCTCCCCCGCTGATGTGATCTACACCGAAGAGTCGCCGCCCCTGAACAAACTGGGCGAACAAGGCCTGCTTGCCCAGACCGATGCCGCGACCCTGGCCGTCCTGCCCAAGGAATACGTAGCCAGCAACGGCACCTGGATCGGCATCACCGCTCGAGTGCGAGTGGTGGCTTTCAACCCGAAACTGATCAATGAGAAAGACCTGCCCAAGTCGGTGATGGAGTTCTCCCAGCCACAATGGCAAGGCAAGGTCGGTTTCGTACCGACCAGCGGCGCCTTCCAGGAACAAGCCGTGGCCATCATCAAATTGCACGGCATGGATGCAGCAGAAGAGTGGCTGACCGGCCTGCGGGCATTCGGCAAGGTCTATAGCAATAACATGGTAGCCCTCAAGGCCGTGGAAAACGGTGAAGTGGCCACCGTCCTGGTGAACAACTACTACTGGTTCGCACTGCAACGGGAAAAAGGTCAACTGGACTCGAAGCTGCACTATTTCACCGGCGGCGATGTTGGCGGCCTGATCACGGTCTCCAGCGCCGCAGTGCTCAAGTCCAGCAAACACCCGAATGAAGCTCAACAGCTCCTTGCCTATATGGCCAGCGAAGAGGGTCAGCGGGTGATCACCCAGACCACCGCCGAGTACCCACTGCATAAAGGCATGGAGTCGGATCGCGGCCTCAAGCCATTCAGTGAACTGCAGGCTCCGAAAGTAACCCCGGCCGACCTCGGAAATGCCGAGGAAGCACTGGACCTGGAACGCGACGTCGGCCTGAACTGATGAGTCCACCACTCTGCGCCCCCGTCTCGCGCACGCCTTACGTGCCGAGGCGCAAGCGACCATCGATCTGGCTGCTGCTACCGGTATTGCTACTGGTTTGCCTGAGCCTGCTGCCTCTGCTGTATGTCGGGCTCAAGGCCTGGCAAGCCGGATGGGCCGAAGCGCTGCACCTGCTGTGGCGCTCTTATGTATTCCGCCTGCTAAGCAACACCTTGCTACTGATGCTGGGAGTCACCATCGCCTGCGCAATGATCGGCCTATCCCTGGCTTGGCTGCTGGAGCGCAGCGATCTGCCAGGACGACGGATCTGGGGCGTAGTGCTGTGCCTACCCTTCGCCGTACCGGCCTTCATCAGCAGCTTCACCTGGGTGTCCCTGAGCGCCGGATTCGAAGGACTGGGCGGTGCGATCCTGGTGATGACCCTGTCCAAATACCCCCTAGTGTTCCTGCCAGTGGCAGCCACCCTACGCAATCTTGACCCCTCCCTCGAAGAGTCCGCACGCACCCTTGGGCAAAATCGCTGGGGCGTGTTCTTCAAGATCACCCTGCCCCTGCTCTGGCCATCGTTACTGGCAGGAGCCCTATTGATTGCCCTGCACATGCTGGTGGAATTCGGCGCCCTGTCGATCATCGGCCTGCAAACCTTCACCACGGCGATCTATCAGCAATTCGAGCTGGAGTTCAGCAACGCCAACGCAGCCATGCTCTCGGCGGTACTGCTGGTGCTGTGCCTGATACTGCTGGGTCTAGAGCTGCGGGTTCGTGGCAAGGGGCGTCACGTACGCACCGGCCAAGGTGCAGCGCGACATGCAGAACAGGTACGCCTGGGACGCTGGTCCGCAGGCGGACAAATCTACTGTCTGCTACTGGCCTTGATTGGCAGCGGCGTTCCCCTGGGCATGCTTGCCTACTGGCTGGCCGTGGGTTCATCGGCCGCTTTCCCGGTGACAGCCATCGGCGAAGCACTGCTTTCCTCCCTGGCGCTGTCCCTGGGCGGTGCCGCCCTGTGCCTGGCGCTGGCGGTTCCTGTGGGATTGCTAGTGGTGCGTCACAAGGGACGACTGGCCATCTGGGCCGAGCGTCTGCCCTACCTGTTGCATGCCCTGCCCGGCCTGGTGATCGCCCTGACGCTGGTGTACTTCGCCCTGCACTATGTGCCGGTGCTGTATCAAACCTCGGCGCTGTTACTGATCGCCTATGCCCTGCTGTTCCTGCCCCTGGCACAGGCGCCCATCCGCACCGCCCTGAACAAGGCCGCGCCGCAACTGGAAGAAGCGGCAAGAACCCTGGGAGCATCGCCATTCAGTGCTTTTTGCCGGGTAACGTTGCCGATCATCTTTCCAGCACTGGGCGCGGCCTTCGCCCTGGTGTTTCTGGATGCGATGAAAGAGCTGACTGCAACCTTGCTGCTCAGCCCGACCGGGCTGAATACCCTGGCCACAGAGGTCTGGGCCCATACCGCGAATGTGGAGTTTGCGGCCGCGGCACCTTATGCAGCACTGCTGATTCTGGTGTCTGGGCTGCCGGTGTACCTGCTGACGACGCGGATGTATCTGAGCCGTTGAGAAGTGCTTCGCCGGCACGCCGGCTCCTACAAAGTGACGCAGGAGCCAGCCGGCCAGCGAAAGATCAAGCGCGGAACTGCCCCAGACTGGCCTTGAGCTGCGCCGCCAGGCTGTCCAGTACCTTGCCGCTGGCGGTGGTCTCCACCACAGCCTGAGCCGCTCGCTCGGCCTGGGCATGAATGGTTTCCACCCGCCCCCGCACCGCTTGCGCGCCCTGAGCCTGATGCGCCGCAGCCTGGGTAGCCAAGCCAATCGCGGCATGCACTTGTTCGACCGAAGACTGCACCGTCTGCTGCAGGCGGACACTGTCACGCAGCACCAGCAAACCCTCACTGGCCTGACGGCCGGCCTGGCCAATAGCCGCCACCGCCTCCCGCGCGCCCTGTTGCAACGCGCCGATATGGGCCTGGATATCGCCCGTGGAACTCTGGGTCTTGCTGGCCAGGGCTCGCACCTCATCCGCCACCACGGCAAACCCGCGCCCGGTTTCACCGGCGCGCGCTGCTTCGATCGCCGCATTCAGCGCCAGCAGGTTGGTCTGTTCGGCAATGCCATGAATCACCGTCAGCACCACCTCGATCTGCTCGCTCTGCTGAGCCAGGCGCTCGATCACCTTGGCCCCGGTATCCACCTGCCCGGCCAGGGCTTCGATCAGACTGCCAACCTGCTCCGAAGTGCGAGTGTTCTCGTCAGTGGCCTGACGGATCTCCACCACCTGCTGCAGCGCCGCCTGCATCGCCTGGCTTTCCGCCTGGGCCTCATCAGCCATCTGCGATAGCGCCCGCAAGCTTTCGGCCACTTCGTCACGCTGCGCCTCAGCCGCTGCATCCGCCCCAGCATTGCGCAGGCTCATAGCCCCAATCTCCACACCGGTACGCTGCGCCACATCGCCCGCTTCACGCACAATGGGCTGCAACTTATCCACAAAGCGATTCACCGCCGAGGCCATATCACCGATCTCATCATTGCTGTTGAGAGGCACGCGCTTGGTCAGATCCCCTTCGCCTGCTGCCAGATCGTTGAGAGCCGTGATCAACAGATGCAGTTTGTTCACCACTCGCCGCCCCAACACTACCGCCAGCAACAGCAGCAGGGCCAAACCCACCAGCGCCAGGCCAACACCGATCTGCCAGCGCAAGGTGGCCGCAGCCTCCTGCACCGTGCTTGCGGTATTGGCCTGCATCTGCGCGGCAGTGGCCTGAGCCGATTGCAAGCGCGAGCGCATGGCCGCCGAACTGTCGGCGGAGGCTCCCTTGAGACTGTCGCCAACCAACTGGTCACTGCTGGCGATCAATGCCCCGAAGCGCTGATCCAGGGCGGCGATATCTGCCTCTACCGAGGCTGTGGACACCCCCATCAGCACCTTGCCGATTTCCACTCCATTAGGATTGATCGACGCCTCAAGGTAGTAGACAGAAGGATCGTTCTTGGCGGCATCCAGAACCTTGTCCAAGGCCCGATCGCCCTTGCCCTTTTCCAACAGGGCCTTGTTGATCGGATTCTCACGATTCAGATAGCGAGTCAGATGCTCACCTGCAGCATCGTCATAGACCACGAACAGTACGTTGGGGTTACGCTGGGCACGCCGTGCGAACTCGGACAGAGTCGGCACATCACTGTCCCACATGGCACGAGGCGCCACAGAGGCCAGCAACTGGGCCATATCATTGGCGGAGTCCTTAAGATCCTTCTCCAGCGCTGCACGCAGTTGGACCTGCTCCTCCTTTAGACGCGAAGACAGCCCCGCCGTCAGACGCTGACGCGTACTGCTGGACAGGCTTTCCAGACTGGAAGTGACTTCCTTGCCCGCCTGCTCGAGTTCGCCAGACAACTTCTGGCTATCAACACCCAAACGCGCAGCCAGATCGGCCTCCAGGGCAGTTACCGTGCTCCGAGTCAGGGCAACGGCGAGCACTACCTGCACCAAAAGGGCGATACCGAGAGTAACGAACACAGGCCGCAGTAAACGGCTTTGTAACAGTGAGAGAACGGCCGACACAGGAAATCCCTCTACTTTTGGCGCCATTATTCTGATGGCACTCTAGAAGCGAGTTTCACAGCAAGGGTCGTGCCGCACGACAGACAGAAACGACAAAGGGCCCGATCAAGGGCCCTTTGGTTTTTACATCAACAACTTATCAAGCGAACGGATGACGCAGAACGATGGTTTCGTTGCGGTCCGGGCCCGTCGAAATAATGTCGATCGGCGCGCCGACCAACTCTTCGATGCGCTTGATGTAGGCCTGAGCAGCGGCAGGCAGCTCTTCCAGGGTCTTGGCACCCAGGGTCGATTCGCTCCAGCCCGGCATCTGCTCGTACACCGGCTCCAGGCCGATGTAGCTGTCGGCGTCGGTAGGCGCGTCGATGACTGCACCATCCTGGTTCTTGTAGCCAACACAGATATTGATGGTTTCCAGGCCGTCCAGTACGTCCAGCTTGGTCAGGCACAGGCCCGAGATGCTGTTGACGTCGATGGCGCGACGCAGGATCACGGCATCGAACCAGCCGCAACGACGGGCACGACCGGTAGTCGCACCGAACTCGTGGCCACGCTTGGCCAGGAAAGCGCCGACGTCATCGAACAGCTCAGTCGGGAACGGACCCGAACCCACACGAGTGGTGTAGGCCTTGGTGATGCCCAGGATGTAGTCCAGGTACATCGGGCCCACGCCCGAACCGGTGGCGATGCCGCCAGCGGTGGTGTTGGAGCTGGTGACATACGGATAGGTGCCGTGGTCGATGTCCAGCAGCGAACCCTGGGCACCTTCGAACATAATGTCCTTGCCGGCGCGACGCAGCTGGTGCAGCTCGGCGGTGACGTCGAGCATCATCGGCTTGAGCAGCTCGGCGTACTCCATGCACTCGTCCAGCGTCTTCTGGAAGTCGATGGCAGGCTCTTTGTAGTAATTGACCAGCACGAAGTTGTGGTAGTCCAGCAACTCGCCCAGCTTGGCGGCGAAACGCTCGCGGTGGAACAGATCACCGATGCGCAGCCCGCGACGGGCAACCTTGTCTTCGTAAGCCGGGCCGATGCCGCGACCGGTAGTACCGATCTTCTGCTCGCCACGAGCCTTCTCGCGGGCCTGGTCCAGGGCTACGTGATAGGACAGGATCAGCGGGCAGGAAGGGCTGATGCGCAGACGCTCACGCACCGGCACGCCTTTCTCTTCCAGCTTGACGATTTCACGCATCAAGGCATCCGGTGCTACCACCACGCCGTTACCGATCAGGCACTGCACGCCTTCGCGCAGCACGCCGGACGGAATCAGGTGCAGCACGGTCTTCTCACCGTCGATCACCAGGGTGTGGCCAGCGTTGTGGCCACCTTGGTAGCGCACTACGGCGGCGGCATGTTCGGTCAGCAGATCAACGATCTTGCCTTTGCCCTCATCACCCCACTGGGTGCCCAGGACTACGACATTCTTACCCATAACACTTGTCCTCATTCGCGCAAACTTGGTGCCGGCAGCCGCCGGCAGGAAAACTCAAGAAGCCAGCGGCAATACTTGCCAAAGCCCATTCTGCTGAATCAATTGCCGGTCGCAGTCCGCTTCACGGGCGGCGGCCAAAGGTTGCCCAGGCAACGCCTGAACGACACGCTGACCCTCACTGCGCAACTGGCAGACGGTCTGCCAGAGTGCCGCGTCAGTGCTGTCAGGCATCCAGATACCACCAGACGGCAGCTCGACCTCAGCACGCCCCAGGGTCACCAGGGTTTTCAAATCGGTAGAAAAACCGGTCGCTGGACGGGCACGCCCAAAATCCGCGCCGATGTCATCGTAGCGACCGCCCTGGGCGATGGATTGACCCACGCCCGGTACAAACACCGCGAACACCACACCCGTGTGGTAGTGATAGCCCCGCAGCTCGCCCAGATCGAAATACAACGGTAAGTCAGGGAAACGCACCGACAAGCGCTCGGCGATCGTCAGCAATTCATCCAGGGCCAGCAGCACCGAGGTCGGCGCACCCGCCAGGCGACGGCGAGCATCGCCCAATACTTCGCGGCCACCACACAACTCCACCAGGGAGCGCAGCATGTCGGCCAGATCGGCCGGCAGGCCCTGGGTCAGGCTGATGACTTCATCGATCGCCTTGCGCTGCAGGGCATCGAACAATTGTTGCTCCACGGCACCGGACAGGCCGGCAGCCTGGGCTAGGCCGCGGTAGATGCCCACATGCCCCAGATCCATGTGCACATCCGGCACATCGGCCAACTGCAGCATGGCCAACATCAGACTGATGACCTCAACGTCGCTGCTCGGGCTGGCGTCGCCGTACAACTCGGCGCCCAACTGGATCGGACTGCGCGAGGACGACAAGGCCCGCGGCTGAGCATGCAGCACGCTGCCGGCATAGCACAGGCGGCTCGGCCCTTCGCGACGCAGGGTGTGGGCATCGATGCGCGCCACTTGAGGCGTAATGTCGGCACGGAACCCCATCTGCCGACCCGACTGCGGGTCGATGACCTTGAAGGTACGCAGGTCCAGGTCCTGGCCGGCACCTGTCAGCAGGGATTCCAGGTATTCGATATGGGGAGTCACGACAAACTCGTAACCCCAACTCTGAAACAGATCCAACACCTGACGACGCGCCACTTCAATGCGCGCCGCTTCCGGCGGCAATACTTCTTCGATGCCATCTGGCAGCAGCCAGCGGTCTACCGTTGCCATTACGCCATTCCCCTATGGTCCGGGCGGCAAGCCTGGGGCCAGCCTTAGAGTGAAGCAGAAAACAGTCGCATCCGACGCGAGCTCAGCCGGACAGGCAGCCAGAAATCAGCTGTACAGACTATTTTCCTCGAAAAATCTTGCCGAGCTCTTGAACGAGCCACGGCCAATCAAAGATGCAGACGCAAAAAAGCCGGGAATTTCCCGGCTGCCGCATCATACACCCGTTTTCCCAAAGGATCACCCCGCGAGGCATTTTAGCCGCCCGGCGGGGTGCCCAAGGATCAGGGCCTGATCAAGGCTTGGACTTTTCCAGGTAGTGGAAGAAGTCGCTGCTTGGGTCCAGAACCATGACGTCGGATTTGTTTGCAAAGCTTTCACGGTAGGCACGCAGGCTACGGTAGAACGCATAGAACTCCTGGTCCTGGCCGTAGGCCTTGGCGTAGATCGCCGCCGCCTGAGCATCACCATCACCGCGCGCCTCTTCAGACTCGCGATAGGCTTCAGCCAGCAGCACGCGACGCTGACGATCAGCGTCAGCACGAATACCTTCGGCCAACTCGTTACCCTTGGCACGGTGCTCGCGAGCCTCACGCTCACGCTCGGTGCTCATGCGCTCGAACACGCTGCGGTTCACTTCCTTCGGCAGATCGATGGCCTTGACCCGGACATCGACCACTTCGATACCCAGCTCCTTTTCCGCCATCCTGTTCAGGGAAGCCGTGATATCCGCCATCAGCGCATCACGCTCACCGGAAACCACTTCATGCAGGGTGCGCTTACCAAACTGGTCACGCAGGCCCGATTCCAGGCGACGGGAAAGACGCTCGTCGGCAATTTGCTTGAGACCGGAAGTCGCGGTGTAGAAGCGCTCGGCATCCTTCACTCGCCACTTGGCGTAGGCATCCACCATGACGGCTTTCTTTTCCAGGGTCAGGAAGCGCTGTGTCGGTGCATCCAGGGTCATCAGGCGCGCATCAAACTTACGCACCTGGTTCACGTAGGGCACTTTCACATGCAGGCCAGGCTGGACATCAGCCTGGACCACACGACCGAACTGCAGCAACACCGCGCGCTCGGTCTGAGCGACGATGTAGAAGCTGTTCCAGGCAACCACCGCCACGACAACGCCCACGATCAGGGCGATCAGCGATTTATTGCTCATCAGCGACTCTCCCTAGAACGCGTCTGCTGCTGTTGCTGCATGTGCTCCGCAGCGGCGCGCGCATTCGCTTCATTGCTGGTCGCAGACGCTGATCCCGTTGCCGGAACACCGCCACTACGACCACTGTCGATCATCTTGTCCAGCGGCAGGTAGAGCAGGTTGTTCTGCCCGCCTTTGCTGCCGGTTACCAGAACTTTGCTGGTATTGCTGAAGACTTCCTGCATGGTGTCCAGGTACAGGCGCTGACGAGTCACTTCAGGAGCCTTGCGGTACTCGGCAACCAGCTTGGTAAAGCGATCAGCCTCACCCTTGGCCCGCGATACCACTTCGTCGCGATAACCATTGGCATCTTCGAGGATGCGCTGAGCCTGACCACGAGCCTCCGGCACAACACCGTTGGCGTAGGTTTCAGCCTGGTTGCGCGAACGCTGTTCGTCTTCACGAGCTCGGATCACGTCATCGAAGGCTTCCTGCACTTCACGCGGTGCAGCTGCGCTCTGTACGTTCACCTGAGTCACGGTGATACCGGTGCGGTAGTTGTCGAGGAAGCGTTGCAACCGCTCCTTGATTTCACTGGCCATCAATTCACGACCTTCAGTCAACACTTGATCCATGGCGGTGGAACCCACCACATGGCGCAGGGCGCTGTCGGTTGCATGCTGCAGACTGATTTCCGGCTGATCAACGTTCAACACGAAGTCCTGCAGATTGCTGATCTTGTACTGCACGGTCAGCGGCACTTCGACGATGTTCTCGTCCTCGGTGAGCATCTGCCCCTGCTTGGTGTAGGCACGCTCACGCGTGACGTTTTCCATGTACTTGCGATCGATCGGCGGGAAGTAGATGTTCAGACCCGGGCCGACGGTTTCGTAGTATTTGCCGAAGCGCAGCACCACGGCCTGCTCCTGCTCATCGACTACATAAACCGCGCTGTACAGCCACACGGCCGCCAGCACGACAAGACCAATACCCAGCAAGCCGAAACCACCGCCCTTGCCGGAGCTACCGCCGTCATCACCACGTTTCTTACCACCACCGAACAACCCATTCAGGCTTTCCTGCAGCTTACGGAAGGCCTCGTCGAGATCTGGTGGCCCCTTGCGATCGCCATTATTGCGGCGCTTACCACCCCAAGGGTCCTGATTATTCGAGTTGCCACCCGGCTCATTCCAAGCCATAGCGCTCTCCATCTGATAAAGCAAAGACGCACCCACGGCGCGCCGACCAATGCTACAGAATGCCTGCTACAGCGGCACAACCGCATGCCCAGGCTTTTATTGCAAAGTGTGTTGCTCGATGAATTCCGACGGTTGCAGACCTTCGCGACTGACCAGCCGGTTCAACTCGGCCCGCGGCAGGCGAACGGCCAGCAAACTGACCCCTTCGTCGTCGTGATCTTCTTTCTGCACAGCGTTCAACTGGAAAAACTGTGCTCGCAGTCGAGCAAAACGCTGAGGCAAGCGCAAGGTGCCTACGAACAAATCTTCACCCAGCAGCTCCGCAATGGCCTGCTTGAGCAGATCAAGTCCCTGGCCATCACGGGCCGACAACCAGACACGCTGCGGCTTGCCATCGGGATCGCGCTGAATCTGCGGCTCCACACCCTCGAGCAAATCGAGTTTGTTATAGACCTCCAGGATCGGCAAGTCTTGAGCCCCGATCTCACCCAGTACCACCATCACCTGCTCGATCTGGGCCATGCGCTCGGGCTCGTGAGCATCGATCACATGAAGCAGCAAGTCGGAGTTGCTGGACTCTTCGAGGGTAGCCCGAAACGCCTCCACCAGCTTGTGCGGCAGGTGGCGAATGAAACCGACGGTATCAGCCAGCACAATCGGCCCCAGATCATCCAGCTCCAAGCGGCGCAAGGTCGGATCGAGGGTAGCGAACAGCTGGTCGGCGGCGAAAACATCGGACGCGGTGACAGCATTGAACAACGTGGACTTGCCAGCGTTGGTGTAGCCCACCAGCGAAACTGAAGGAATGTCGGCACGCTTACGGCCTCGACGAGCCTGCTCGCGCTGGCTGCGAACCTTTTCCAGACGCGCCTTGATCTGCCGCAGACGCACTCGCAGCAGGCGCCGGTCGGTTTCCAACTGAGTCTCACCCGGACCACGCAGACCAATACCGCCTTTCTGCCGTTCAAGGTGAGTCCAGCCACGAACCAATCGCGTGCTCATGTGCTCAAGCTGTGCCAGTTCTACCTGGAGCTTGCCCTCATGAGTGCGTGCGCGCTGAGCGAAGATATCGAGAATCAGACCCGTGCGATCAATCACGCGACACTCGAATACACGTTCGAGGTTACGTTCCTGACTGGGCGTGAGGATGTGATTGAAAATCACCAGGTCTACCTGTTCGGCTTTGACCAGATCGCGCAATTCCTCGACCTTGCCGCTGCCAACCAGGTATTTGGCGGTTGGCCGATGACGCGGCACGCTAACAAACGCGACGGTCTCGGCGCCGGCCGATAATGCCAGCTCCTGAAACTCCTGCGGATCTTCGCGCGCCTCAGGGTCCTGACCATCCAAGTGAACGAGAATGGCCCGTTCACCACCACCGTGGCGCTCAAAGAACAAAGGAGACTCCTATCAGGCGTTACCTGGCTCAGCGTCACCCTGTTCGGATTCGGATGCGCTAGGCAGACGAATTGGGCGAACTGGAACCACTGTAGAGATAGCGTGTTTGTAAACCATTTGGCTGACGGTGTTTTTCAGCAGGATAACGAACTGGTCGAAGGACTCGATCGTGCCTTGCAGTTTGATCCCGTTAACCAGATAGATGGAAACCCCAACTTTCTCTTTACGCAATGTATTCAAGTAAGGGTCTTGTAGCGAATGCCCTTTTGACATGTGCCGCACTCCTTTAAGGATCAATAATAAAAATCGGAAAACAGATAGCTCAAACCGTCACACCCCCAAGGATAGACGGCAATTGCAAGGACTCAGCTCAATATGGAGATCGTCCCTAGGTATTTCAAGGCGCGTGGCAGATTGTCGCAATCCAGGCTGTCCAACCATTGCAGGTCAGCCCAACTGCGTAACCAGGTGAACTGCCGTTTCGCCAATTGGCGCGTGGCAATGATGCCCCGCTCCTGCATTTCGGCTGACGTCAGCTTGCCATCCAGATGATCCCAGACTTGGCGGTAACCCACTGCACGTATAGACGGCAACCCGGCATGCAGGTCACTTCTTGAGCGCAGAGCTACGACCTCGTCAATGAATCCCTGTTCCAACATTTGTGTGAATCTTTGTGCAATACGCTGGTGCAGTACCTGACGATTCGCCGGAGCGATGGCCAGATTGGCGACAGTATAGGGCAATTGACCGCGTCCCGATGCGCCTGCCTCAGCACTTTGCGCCAATTGACGCTGACGATGAGCGGTCATTGTCAGACCGCTGACCCGATAGACTTCCAGCGCTCGGGTCAGGCGTTGAGGATCATTGGGATGAATCCTCGCCGCAGACTCGGGGTCCACAGCCGCCAGTTGATCATGCAGCGCCTGCCAACCAAGGCGTTGAGCCTCGTCTTCGAGTTCGGCGCGGACCTGCGGGTCTGCTGGCGGCATATCCGCCAGGCCTTCAAGCAGCGCCTTGTAATACAGCATGGTGCCCCCCACCAGCAGCGGAATTTTGCCCCGAGCGGTGATATCGGCCATGGCCGCGAGGGCATCGGTGCGAAAATCTGCCGCCGAGTAGCTTTCGGCAGGGTCGAGAATATCGATCAGGCGATGGGGAAACTGCGCCAATAACTCCTTGGAGGGCTTGGCGGTGCCAATATCCATGCCGCGATACACCAGCGCCGAATCGACACTGATCAACTCGCAAGGCAGCACCTTGGTCAGCTCGATGGCCAGGTCGGTCTTGCCCGCAGCGGTCGGGCCCATCAGGAAAATCGCTGGAGGAAGCTGAGTCATCAACGGCCGCGCAAAAAGAGTTTGTCCAGATCGTCCAGACCCAATTGGGTCCAGGTCGGTCGACCGTGGTTGCACTGGCCGCTGCGCTCGGTGTTTTCCATATCCCGCAACAGGCCATTCATTTCCGCCAGGGCCAGGCGCCGGTTGGCGCGAATCGCGCCGTGGCAGGCCATGGTGCCGAGCAGCTCATTGAGATGAGCCTGAATTCGGTCACTGGTGCCGTATTCCATCAAATCAGCAAGCACATCATGCACCAGTCGATTGGCTTCAGCCTGCTTCAACAGCGCCGGAATCTGCCGGATCGCCAGAGACTCAGGTCCCAGGCGCTGCAACTCGAAGCCCAGACGCTGGAACCAGGCGACATGCTCTTCCGCGCAATCGGCTTCACGCTGGCTGACGGCAATCGATTCCGGCACCAGCAACGGCTGGCCACTCAAGCCTTCGCTGGCCATGGCCACCTTCAAACGCTCGTACATGATCCGCTCATGAGCAGCGTGCATATCCACCAGCACCAGGCCCAGAGCGTTTTCCGCAAGGATATAGATGCCCTTAAGCTGTGCCAGGGCATAGCCCAAAGGCGGAATATCCTCCTGCCCCTCCGGCAGGGCTGTGGCCGCAGCCCCAGGCAAGGGCGCAAAGAACTCGCGATAGACTCCCTGGGACTCCGCAGCCGGCAGCACTGGCTGGGGCCGTGGTGTGTACTGATACTGATAGCCACTACCAGCACCGGTGCCCGGCGCATTGAAGCTCGGCTGGGACTGCGGCTGCTCCAGGGCCAGGTTCGCGGCCAGACGCATTTCACCCTGGGGTCCGAACTCACCGGCTTCGATACCGCTTGGACGCACAATACCCGCTACCGCCGCCGGCGCCGCCAACTGGTCCTCGGGGCGCACGTCGCCCAAAGCCCTGTGCAAGGTGCCATAAAGGAAGTCATGCACCATGCGCCCATCACGGAAACGCACTTCATGCTTGGTCGGGTGCACATTGACGTCGACCACCGAGGGATCAACCTCGAAAAACAGCACAAAAGTCGGATGCCGGCCGTTGAACAGCACATCGCGATAGGCCTGACGCACCGCGTGGGCCACCAGCTTGTCCCGTACCGCACGACCGTTGACATAGAAATACTGCAAGTCCGCCTGGCTGCGGGAGAAGGTTGGCAAGCCCACCCAGCCCCAAAGATGGAGACCGTTGCGCTCGACCTCAATGGGCAGCGCCTGCTCCAAAAAGCCCGAGCCACAGACCGCCGCCACGCGCCGGGCGCGAGCTGCATCATCCTTGGCTTCATGCAGACTGAGGATGCTCTTGCCGTTGTGGCGCAAATGGAAGGCCACGTCGAAACGCGCCAGAGCCAAACGCTTGATCACCTCCTGCAGGTGATCGAACTCGGTTTTCTCCGCCTTGAGAAACTTGCGTCGGGCTGGAGTATTGAAGAACAAGTCACGCACTTCCACCGAGGTGCCTACCGGGTGGGCCGCCGGCTGCACTCGCGGCGCCATGTCGCGACCTTCGGTTTCGACCTGCCAGGCCTGATCGGCATCACGGGTACGGGAGGTCAGGGTCAAGCGCGCCACGGAACTGATGGAGGCAAGGGCTTCACCGCGAAACCCCAGGCTCATCACCCGCTCGAGGTCTTCCAGGTCGCGGATCTTGCTGGTGGCGTGCCGCGCCAAAGCCAGAGGCAGATCGTCGGAGGAAATGCCACTGCCATCATCACGGACCCGCAGCAGCTTGACTCCAGCCTGCTCGACATCCACATCAATGCGCTTGGCGCCAGAGTCCAGGCTGTTTTCCAGCAGCTCCTTGATCACCGAAGCCGGGCGCTCAACCACCTCACCCGCGGCAATCTGGTTAGCCAGGCGCGGACTGAGCAGCTCGATGCGCGCGCCGCTGATTACCGAGTCACTCATTCCTTGGCCGCCAATTCAGTGCCGGGGATGGTCAGAACCTGCCCCACTTTCAATTCATCGCTTTTCAGATTGTTGGCACTGCGCAGGGCAGGCGCCGATACCTGGTAGCGCACCGCGATCATCGCCAGGGTTTCCCCCGGGTTGACCCGGTGATCGCGAGGCCCCTGGGCAATCTTCCCGGAATCTCGCAGCCAGGCGATATAGGTGCCCGGTGGCGGGTTCTGCTGGAAGAACTGCCGCACGCCGCTGCTGATGGAGCGAGCCAAGGCCTGCTGATGGCTGACAGTAGCCAGCTTCGAGGCTTCGTTGGAGTTGGAGATAAAGCCTGTTTCCACCAGGATCGATGGAATATCCGGGGACTTGAGCACCATGAACCCAGCCTGTTCCACACGCTGCTTGTGCAGCGGTGTGACCCGGCCGATGTTGTTCAGGACTTTCTGCCCGACATTGAGGCTGGAGGTCAGGGATGCGGTCATCGACAGATCCAGCAGCACCCCGGCCAGCATCCGGTCCTTGTCATCCAGGCTGACGTTGCCGGCACCACCGATCAGGTCAGAGCGGTTTTCACTGTCCGCCAGCCAGCGGGCAGTTTCCGATGTGGCGCCGCGCTCGGACAGGGCGAATACCGAGGCGCCAAAGGCTGCGGTCGAAGGCGCGGCATCGGCGTGGATCGAAACGAACAGGTCAGCGCCCTTCTTCCGAGCGATCTCGGTACGACCGCGCAACGGAATGAAGTAGTCGCCAGTACGGGTCAACTCGGCGCGGAACCCCTTGATGCCATTAATCTGGCGCTGCAGTTCACGGGCGATGGCCAGCACCACATCTTTCTCATGCTGGCCACGGGAGCCGGAGGCACCCGGGTCTTCACCGCCGTGACCGGCGTCGATCACCACGATGATGTCGCGCTTGCCCGCCGGGGCCGGCGGCAGCTTGATCGCGGGCTCCGCAGGCGTGACTGGCACGGCGGGAACGGTGGCCACAGCAGGCGGCGGAGCAGCAGGCGGTGCGGCATCAGCAGGGTTGTCGAACAGGTCGACTACCAGGCGATTGCCGTACTGGGCGTTGGGCGCCAGGGTAAAACTCTTGGGGGTGACGGCCTTTTTCAGGTCGATGACCACTCGCAGGTCACTGGGGGTACGCTGCGCCGAGCGCATGGCGGTGATCGGCGTATTGGCCGTGGCGACATTCAGTGGACCGCCGAGGGTTGCGCCATTGATATCGATCACCAGACGATCCGGGGCCGTCAGGGTAAAGACGCTGTGCTGAACCGGACCGGACAGGTCGAAGACCAGTCGCGTGTTATCCGGTGCCCGCCACAGGCGGACGCTGCGAACCTGTGTAGCGGCCACAGCATCGACGGCCAATGCCGTAAGCAACAGTCCTACGACAGCAACCAACGCGCGAATGCGCATACCTAACCCCATCAATTATTTGAATTCCAACGCCAAAGCGGCACACCAGGACTCGCCTCGCGAGCCTTGAGACAATAGATGCACAGAACGCCCATTGTTATGCGGGGTAATGGTAATGGTCAGGTCGGGCTTTGGCAAAAAGCCTGCACCACGCTGGGGCCACTCCAACAGACACAGTGCATCGCCTTCGAAGTAGTCACGAATCCCCAGAAACTCCAGCTCCTCCGGGTCCACAAGACGATACAAGTCGAAGTGAAAAGCCCGCACCGGACCTATCTCGTAGGGCTCCACCAGGGTAAAGGTCGGACTTTTTACCGCCCCGTCATGCCCGAGGCCACGGATGATCCCCCGGGACAGGGTGGTTTTGCCCGCCCCCAGATCGCCCTCAAGAAAAATCACCCCCACGCCTTGAGTGACGCGAGCAATGCGTGCACCAAATTCCACCATGGCCTGCTCGTCGGCCAGATAAAGGGTTAACTCAGACACGGTGACTGCTCCTCCAACAACTGACGAATGGCTGGAATCAGATCACTGGCCGCCAGCCCTCGGCCCAATTTGCCTTGCTGCTCGCCAGCGCGGGCGTGTACCCAGACCGCCAGGCAAGCCGCATCGAACGTCGACAGTCCCTGCGCCAGCAACGCACCGATCAATCCTGCGAGCACGTCCCCCAGCCCCGCCGTGGCCATCGCCGGATGCCCACCATCACAGCGGGCCACTTGCCCCTCGGGGCTGGCGATCAGGCTGCCAGCCCCCTTGAGCACGGCAACCGCCGAGTATTTTGCGCTCAAGGCCCGGGCCGCCGCCGGACGATCACCCTGAACCTCGGCGATGGAGATCCCCAGCAGACGAGCCGCCTCCCCGGGATGGGGGGTGATCACGCTGGCCACCGGCAGTTGTAGACCGCCCAAGGCCAGGAGATTCAAGGCATCGGCATCCCATACCTGAGGCAAAGGCGCGTTGGCCGCTGCCGACAACAGGCTGCGCCCCCAGGCGCCCTGCCCCAGTCCGGGACCAACCACCAGTACCGTGGCCCGCGCCAACAGCCCCATCAGTTGATTGGCCGAATGGGTGCCCTGGGTCATGACTTCCGGCAGCCGCGCAGCGGCCGCCGCGACGTGCTCATTGCGAGTTGCCAGGGACACCAGCCCCGCACCACTGCGCAAGGCACTTTCCGCACTCAATAACGCGGCGCCAGCAAAGCCGCGGTCGCCACCGATCAGCAACAAATGACCGAATTGCCCCTTATGAGCGTCCAGAGGACGAGCTTCCAATCGCGGCAAATGAGCGTCAGTCAGCAGCTGAACGTCGAGTAAAGGGTGTTTTGTCTGCGGCATGCGTCTTCGGGCTCCGATGTCTGGCAGAATTATACGCACCTCAGCTCCGGTTTCTCTCGCCTCATGCCCGCTATTACCCAGGATCTCCCCGCTCTCGCCCAATCGATCAAGGACTGGGGCCGCGAACTGGGCTTTCAACAAGTCGGTATCAGCGGCCTGGACCTGGCCGAGCATGAGCAGCATCTGGAGCGCTGGCTCGCCGCCGGCTACCACGGCGAAATGGAATACATGGGCGCCCATGGCAGCAAACGCTCCCATCCCGATCAGTTGGTGCCCGGCACGCTACGGGTGGTATCGCTGCGCATGGACTACCTGCCCGGCGACACCCAGATGGCCCAGCGCCTGGCCGAACCGTCCAAGGCTTATGTCTCGCGCTACGCCTTGGGCCGCGACTATCACAAGCTCATCCGCAAACGTGTGCAGCAGTTGGCCGAACGCATCCAGCAAGCCATTGGCCCCTTTGGCTACCGCGCGTTCGTCGACAGCGCACCGGTACTTGAAAAAGCCATCGCCGAGCAGGCCGGGCTCGGCTGGATCGGCAAGAACACCCTGGTGCTCAACCGCAAGGCCGGCAGCTACTTCTTCCTCAGCGAGCTGTTCGTCGACCTGCCGCTGCCCGTGGACGAACCCCACGCCACCGAACATTGCGGACGCTGCACCGCCTGCCTGGACATCTGCCCGACCAATGCCTTCGTCGGCCCCTATGTACTGGATGCCCGGCGCTGTATTTCCTACCTGACCATCGAGCTGAAAAACGCCATTCCCGAAGACCTGCGCCCACTGATCGGCAATCGGGTATTCGGCTGCGATGACTGCCAGATCGTCTGCCCCTGGAACCGCTTCGCCCGCCCCTCGGCAGAAGGCGACTTCAAACCCCGGCACAACCTGGACAATGCCGAACTGGCAGAACTGTTCATGTGGGACGAGGACAAGTTCCTCAGCAGCACCGAAGGCTCGCCCCTGCGCCGTGCCGGCTATGAGCGCTGGCTGCGCAACCTGGCGGTGGGCCTGGGCAACGCGCCCTCAAGCATTCCGGTGCTGGAAGCGCTCAAGGCCCGCCAGGACTATCCCTCGGAACTGGTCCGCGAACACGTGGAATGGGCCCTGGCGCAGCACGCCAACCGTCAATGCTCGTCGTTGTAGACGAACTTGGGCATTTCCCAGTGAAAACGGATCGCCAGCAGGCGCAATAGAAAGCCACCGAACAGGGTGACCAGGATCGACTGCTCGCTGGGCAGCTGCAAATAGATGCACAGCATGTAGCACCAGGCCGCGGCGAAGGACACGCTGGCGTACAGCTCACGGCGGAAGATCAGGGGAATGTCGTTGCAGAAAATATCCCGGAGGATGCCGCCAAAGACCCCGGTGATCACCCCGCTGACCGACGCCACCAGCATGCCGTGGCCCATTTCCAGGGCGGTCATGCAGCCGATCAGGGTAAAGGCCACCAGACCCACTGCGTCGAGCACCAGAAACAGCGAACGCAGGTGACGCATCAGGGGCGCGATAAAGATCGTCACCAACGCCGCCACCGAGGTCAGTACCAGGTATTCCGGGTGCTTGACCCAGGTCAGCGGGTAATGCCCCAACAGCACATCACGCACCGAACCACCGCCGAGCGCAGTGACACAGGCGATCAGCACCACGCCAAACCAGTCCATGCCACGCCGTCCGGCAGACAAGGCGCCGGTCATGGCTTCGGCGGTAATGGCGATCAGATAAAGCATCAACAGCATGATGGCGGTCCTTACAGGAAGGCGCGCAGTCTACTCAGTTGAGGCGAGCACCAAAAGAGGGCGGGTACGGGCGCCGCTTGCAGCGTGCGCCCGCTCGCCGGCAAGCCGGCTCCTGCAGGTCAGAATTTGATGAAGTGCTTGCGGTAGTGCTGCAGCTCGGCGATGGACTCGCGGATGTCGTCCAGGGCCAGATGGGTGCTGCCTTTCTTGAAGCTGTCGCGCACGTCAGGAGCCCAGCGGGCGGCTAGTTCCTTGAGGGTCGAAACGTCCAGGTTGCGGTAATGGAAGTAGCTTTCCAGAGCCTTCATGTGGCGATAGAGGAAGCGCCGATCCTGGCAGATGCTGTTGCCACAGATGGGCGACTTGCCCTTGGGTACCCACTGCTCCAGAAAGGCAATGGTCTGGGCTTCGGCTTCGGCCATGCTGATGCGGCTTTCGCGAACCCGCTGGGTCAGGCCAGAACCACCGTGCTGACGAGTGTTCCACTCGTCCATGCCGGCAAGGATCTCGTCGCTCTGGTGGATAGCGATGACCGGCCCTTCAGCCAAGGTGTTCAGATTGCTGTCAGTGACAATGGTCGCCATCTCGATGATGACGTCGGTGTCGGGGTTCAGACCGGTCATTTCCAGATCGATCCAAATCAGGTTCTGTGGGTTTTGCATGGGGGGCTCCTCGGCGTAGTTGCGCAGTTTAGCCTAGAGGGCCTGCCCGGCGTGCTAAACTCGCCGCCGTTTTACCTATCCGCCGTAATTATCAACACGGAACACCAATGGCCAAACGCCAGCTCAATCGTCGCCAAAACTGGCGCATCGAAAAGATTCAGGGTGAGCGCGCTGCCCGCGCCGCCAAACGCGAGTCCTCCGCCGTAGAGGCGCTGGAGGGTGGCGACCTTGGCCCGGAACAGACCGGCCTGGTCATTGCTCACTTCGGCGTGCAGGTCGAGGTCGAAGCCCGGGAAGGTGAGCTGGCCGGCCAGGTGTTCCGCTGCTACCTGCGAGCCAACCTGCCAGCGCTGGTGACCGGCGATCAGGTGGTCTGGCGCGCCGGCAATCAGGGCATCGGGGTGATCGTCGCGCAATTGCCGCGCAGCACCGAGCTGTGCCGACCGGACAGCCGTGGCCAGCTCAAGCCGGTGGCCGCCAACGTCGACATGATCGTGATCGTGTTTGCCCCCATGCCCGAACCCCATGCCAATCTTATCGACCGCTACCTGGTTGCCGCCGAGCACGCCGGGATTCGGCCGCTGCTGCTGCTGAACAAGGCCGACCTGATCGACGAGCAGAACGCCCCGGCACTCAACGCCTTGCTGGCGGTCTATCGCCAACTGGGCTATCCGCTGCTGGAAGTCTCGGCCCACCACGGCGACGGCATGGAGCAACTGCAAGGCTTGCTGGACGGACGCATCAGCGTATTCGTGGGGCAATCGGGGGTGGGCAAGTCATCCTTGGTGAACAGCCTGCTGCCGGAAGTCGAAACCCGAGTCGGCCCGCTGTCGGAGTACTCCGGACAGGGCACCCACACCACCACGACAGCGCGACTGTTCCACTTCCCGGGCGGCGGTGAACTGATCGACTCCCCCGGCATCCGCGAATTCGGCCTGGGGCATGTCAGCCGCACCGATGTCGAAGCTGGCTTCATCGAGTTCAACGACTTGCTGGGTACCTGCCGCTTCCGTGACTGCAAGCATGATCGCGAGCCGGGCTGTGCATTGCTCAAGGCTTTGGAAGACGGGCGCATCCAGCAGCAACGGATGAACAGCTACCGCTCGATCCTCGCCAGCCTGCCAGACAGCGGCTACTGAGCCGAGCACCGTAGAAACAACAAGGCCGCGATCTTCGCGGCCTTGTTGTTTGTCACCTGACGGTTCCCGGCTTGGGAGCCGGCGCCTGGCCGGCCGATCCCTGCTCATCCATCTTCAATACGCCATCCTCGAAGATGTTCATGCGCTGGCGCACTTCATGAGCGGGCAACGGCTCGCTACCCGGCGGCAAGGCATTCGGGTCCGCCGCCGCACCCGGCACTTCACCTGGCGCCCCAGTGCCCTGGTTGGGCGCAGGAGCGTTTGGATCGGTCTGCTCGCCTTCGATAGCGCGCTGGGCCTTCTTGGTCAGCACCACAATATCGATCCGCCGGTTGACCGGGTTGAGCGGATTCTTGCGGTCGAACAACGCAGAGGAGGCAAAGCCCACCACCCGCGCCACTTGCGGATCGGGATAACCGCCAGCCACCAGAGCCCGACGCGCAGCGTTGGCACGGTTGGCGGACAGTTCCCAGTTGCCGAACTCACCACTGCCGGCATAAGGCGTGGCATCGGTATGACCGCTGATGCTGATCTTGTTCGGCACCGCCTTGATGGTGTCGGCCATGGCCAGCAGGATGTCTTCGAAATACGGCTTCAGACGTGCGCTGCCAGAGTCGAACATCGGCCGGTTCTCGGCATCCATGATCTGGATCCGCAAGCCGTCCGGAGTGATTTCGAAGAGGATCTGGTCCTTGAACTTCTGCAGTTGGGGATTCTCTTCAACCTTGTTCTGCAACTCTTGTAGCAGCAGTTCGAGACGCTCGCGCTCCACCTGCTCGGCCATGCCCTCCACCTGATCGGCATCCACCGTGACCTTGTCCGGTTGCGGCTGGGACTTGATCTCGGGGTTTAGGGTGTTATCCGGCGCCAGTTCGGGAGAGCCACCCAGATCAATGATGTAGGGTGTGCCGCTTTCCGAGAAGCCGATCGGGTCCTTGAAGTAACCGGCGATGGCGATCTTCTGTTCCGGGGTTGCGGTGGACAAGAGCCACAGCACCAGGAAGAACGCCATCATCGCCGTGGCGAAGTCGGCGAAGGCGATTTTCCAAGCGCCCCCGTGATGCCCGCCAGCGAAGCGCTTGACGCGCTTGATGATAATCGGCTGATTATTTTCCATGACTTAACGACCGCGAACCGCTTGTTCCAGCTCGGCGAAGCTAGGACGGTGCGCTGGGTACAGAACCTTGCGCCCGAACTCCACCGCCAGCGAAGGCGGCATGCCGGAAGCCGAAGCGACCAGGGACGCCTTGATGGCTTCGTAAACGTTCAGCTCTTCCTTCGCATCGTGCGCCAGGGAAGTGGCCAACGGACCAAAGAAACCATAGGCCGCGAGGATACCGAAGAAGGTCCCGACCAACGCCGCACCTACGTGCAAGCCAATGGACGCCTGGTCGCCATCCCCCAGGGACGCCATGGTTACCACGATCCCCAATACCGCCGCCACGATACCGAAACCGGGCATGCCATCGGCGATCCCGGTAACTGCATGGGAGGGATGCTCAAGGTCTTCCTTGAGACTGAACAGTTCCATGTCGAACAACCCTTCCAGCTCGTGAGGAGCCATGTTGCCGGAGGACATGATGCGCAGGTAGTCACAGACAAATGCGGTCATGCGCTCATCTTTGAGCACCGCAGGATACTTGGCGAAAATCGGACTGGCCGCAGCGTCCTCGATGTCACCCTCGATGGCCATCATGCCTTCGCGACGACTTTTGTTGAGGATCTCGTAGATCAGCCCTAGCACTTCCAGATAGAAGGTGTGAGTGAAGCGCGAACCGAACATACCCAGCGACTTTTTGATGACATGCATCGTCATATAGCCTGGGTTGGCCTGGAGGAATGCGCCAAAGGCAGCACCACCAATGATCAAAACCTCGAAAGGCTGGATCAGTGCCGCGATTTTGCCGTGTGAAAGCACGTATCCGCCGAGCACGCTCGCGAATACGACGATGATGCCGATAATTTTAGCCATAGGTAGGAGAGTACTTACTGAGTCGGGTTCAAGGTCATATTCGGAAGTTCTTAAAACTCTTCTTCTACTTATCGGCAAAACTGCGCCAGACTATAGCCAGTTAAGGCGAAAAGCCAGTTTGGCCCGCTCTGGGCGTGTTCACAGCAGACGATGATTGCGCCCGACCATGTCTAATGAAACCAACGTCCCACATTCCCCGCCCACCTCTCTCGACGCCTGGGTAAAGCTCCTCAATGGCGTGCGCTTGCCCGTGCCGCAAGCCAGCCATGATCGAGTGTGCAAAGCCATCGCCAACAATCGCAGTTCGCTGCGGGACATTGCCGAACTGATGCAAAACAGCCCGGCGCTGGCCCTGAGCGTGATCCGCGAAGCCAACCGGCACTCCCACGGCAGCATGAGCGAACCGGCAGAAAACCTGGAGGTCGCGGTCAACCGCCTGGGACTCAAGCGCACCGAAGAACTGCTCGAACAACTGCCCACCCTGCCAGAGGAACAGATTCCGCAGGCTCTGCGTCAGTTGCAACTGATCAGCCAGCACGCCACCCAGCAAGCCAACGGTTTTTTCGCCGGGCGCCTGGCCCGACTGTGGCAGGACATTCACTGGGGCAGCCTGCTGTTCCTCTCGCCACTGTGGGCCATGGCCCTGGTCTACCCCAAGCTCGTGGAAGAATGGGAACTGCGAGTCATCTATAAGCACGAGTCGGCTCGTCAGGTAGAAATGCAACTGTTCGGCGTTCGGCTGATGGAATTGTGCCAGGCCCTGGTCCATGCCTGGCACCTGCCAATCTGGGTGCGGCAGGGTTATCGCCTGCTGACCCAGGAGCAGCGTCAACTGGCCAAGGTCATGCTGATCGCCCGCGACAGCGAACATCCGCTGCGCCAGCAACAGCGCCTGGATGCCGATCCGGACCTGCAGCGCTGGCTGAACCAGCCAGCCAACTGCGTCCTGCTGGCCAACGGCCTGGCCTTGGCGGCGCAGCACTCCTGGAACAACGCTCATGGCCGACGCTGGCAAAACCTTACCGGCCTGTATCTACAAATGCCGGTCGCCCAGGTCCAGCAACAGCTACACCAGCAGGCCGTAACCAGCGCTCGCAATGACAGCCAACCCGATCTCTGGCACCCGGCCCAGGCCCTGATCTGGCCCTGGGATGTCCGGCGCCTGCACAACGGTGAACAGCCGGTACCGGCTCCGACAGCCGAGGAGTTGGCCAAATGGCGCAAGCTCTGCAGCGAACTTCTACTGGAACCCAGCCCCTTCACCAATGCCGTGCACCTCACCAGCTTTGCCCGAGATGCCCTGGTGGCCTGCGGCATGCGTCGAGTGCTGTTACTGATGGTGGACCGCAGCCAGAGCCACCTGCGGGTACAGCAACTCTATGGTCTGCCCAAGGAAACAGCAGGGCTGACACTGCAGACCAAACAGAGCACGGTCCTGCAACGCCTGCTGGAAAAATCTGCCCAGGTGCGCCTGACGCCGACCAACAATGGGCAGTTCTCCGCCCACCTGCCAATCTCCTTGCGCCAGTTGTTTCGGGGCGAGCACCTGCTGATGCGTTCCCTGTCGTGCAACGGCCGGGTACTGATGCTGGCCGTGGCCGATCAGGGCGGCGTTCCGTTCTCGGAAATCAGCGTCCAGGCGTTCGGCAAGACCGCTCAGTGCATCGAAAAAGCCTTGCATAGCTTTACCAACCGCAGCCAATGACGCTTGCGCTACAATCCTTCCCTTTGTGCCCTGGGGACCTGACATGTCTGACTTCTCTGGCTTGCCGCTGGTCATCGAACCGAGCGACTTGCTCGCCCGCCTCGACGCCCGCGAACTGATCCTGGTCGACCTGACCAGCGCTGCCCGCTATGCAACCGGGCATATTCCCGGGGCGCGCTTCATCGACCCCAAGCGCACCCAGCTCGGCCAGCCCCCCGCTCCCGGACTGCTACCGCCACAGAACGCACTTGAAGCGCTCTTCGGCGAGCTCGGGCACAACCCGGACGCGGTCTACGTGGTCTATGACGACGAAGGCGGAGGCTGGGCCGGCCGCTTCATCTGGCTGCTGGACGTGATCGGCCACAGTCGCTACCACTATCTGGACGGCGGCCTCACGGCCTGGCTGGCACAAAGCCTGCCAGTGACCACCGAAGTCCCGGCCCCGGCAGGCGGCCCAGTGCCCCTGATCCTGCATGACGAACCCACCGCCACCCGCGAATACCTGCAAAGCCGTCTCGGTGCAGCTGACCTGGCCATCTGGGACGCTCGCGGCCCGCTGGAATACTCCGGGGAGAAAGTCCTGGCCGCCAAGGGCGGACACATTCCCGGTGCAGTGAACTTCGAGTGGACCGCCGGCATGGACCAGGCGCGCCATCTGCGCATCCGCCGCGACATGCCGCAGATCCTCGCGGACCTGGGCATCAGCAAAGACAAAGAAGTGATCACCCACTGCCAGACCCACCACCGCTCGGGCTTCACCTATCTGGTGGCCAAGGCGCTGGGCTACCCACGGGTCAAGGGCTACGCCGGCTCCTGGGGCGAATGGGGCAATCATCCCGATACGCCCGTAGAGATTTAAGGTTTTTAAGGACCCCCAATGAAAAAGCGTTTGTTCATCCTCAGCCAGTACCTGCTGCCTCATCACCTGCTGTCACGCCTGGCGGGCTGCATTGCCGAGTGCCGTGTGCGCTGGTTCAAGAATGCATTCACCAGCTGGTTCGCCAAGCAGTACCAAGTGAACATGTCCGAAGCCCAAGTGGAGGATGTGACGGCCTACGAACATTTCAATGCCTTCTTCACCCGCGCCCTGAAAGAGGGCGCACGCCCGCTGGACCCAACCCCAGGCGCAATCCTCAGCCCCGCCGACGGTGCCATCAGCCAACTGGGGCCGATCGAACACGGCCGGGTATTCCAGGCCAAGGGCCACAGCTACAGCGTGCTGGAACTGCTGGGTGGCGATCCGGCCCTGGCCGCGCCTTTCATGGGCGGCGACTTCGCCACCGTCTACCTGTCGCCCAAGGACTATCACCGAGTGCACATGCCCCTGGCCGGCACCCTACGGGAAATGGTCTACGTGCCCGGGCGGATCTTCTCGGTCAACCAGACCACCGCCGAGAATGTCCCGGAATTGTTCGCCCGCAACGAACGCGTGGTGTGCATTTTCGACACCGAGCGCGGCCCGATGGCGCTGGTACTGGTCGGCGCAATGATCGTCGCTTCGATTGAAACCGTCTGGGCCGGTCTGGTAACGCCACCCAAACGCGAGCTCAAGACCGTGCGCTACGACGAAGCAGCCCGCGCGCCCATCCATCTGGAAAAAGGCGCAGAGATGGGGCGCTTCAAACTGGGCTCCACGGCCATCGTGCTGTTTGGCCCGGATCAGGTGCAGTGGGCTGAAGAACTGGCCGCCGGCTCGCCAGTGCGGATGGGCCAGGGTATGGGTCTGCCCAAGGCTTGAGACCTGAATGCCGGACACAAAAAACGCCGCTGATCAGCGGCGTTTTTTATGGGCGGGGATTTTTCCCGGGACTCAGAGCTGCCCGTCGCGATCGCGGAAACCCAGCAGATACAGCACGCCGTCCAGACCCAGGGTCGAGATCGCCTGCTTGGCCGATTGCTTGACCAGCGGCTTGGCACGGAACGCCACGCCCAAGCCGGCAATTCCCAGCATCGGCAAATCGTTGGCGCCATCACCCACAGCGATGGTCTGCTCCAGGCGCAGGCCTTCCTTGTGGGCCAGCTCGCGCAGCAGATCGGCCTTGCGCTGAGCGTCGACAATCGGCTCGATGGCGACGCCGGTGACCTTGCCGTCCACCACCTCCAGCTCGTTGGCGAACACGTAATCGATACCCAGCTTGGCCTGCAACTGCTTGGCAAAGTAGGTGAAGCCGCCGGAGAGAATCGCGGTCTTGTAGCCCAGGCGCTTGAGCTCGGCAAACAGGGTTTCGGCGCCCTCGGTCAGGCGCAGGGACGCGCCGATGGAATCCAGCACGCTGACGTCCAGTCCCTTGAGCAACGCCAGGCGCTCCTTGAAGCTGGCACGAAAATCCAGCTCGCCGGCCATGGCCCGCTCGGTGATTTCTGCCACCCGCTCACCCACGCCTGCCGCCTTGGCCAGCTCGTCGATGACCTCGGCCTCGATCAGCGTCGAGTCCATGTCAAACACCGCCAGGCGGCGGTTGCGGCGGAACAGCGAATCTTCCTGGAAGGCGATGTCGACGTTCAGCTCCTGGGCCACGCTGAGGAATTCGGCTCGCAGGGCTTGCGGATCGGCGGCTTCGCCACGCACCGAAAACTCGATGCAGCCTTTGCCCTGATCGGCTGGCATATCCAGGGGCATGCGCCCGGACAGGCGATCGATGTGATCGATGTTCAGACCATACTTGGCAGTGATCGAACTCACACGCTGCAACTGCTCGGCGGTGACCTTGCGCGTCAGCAGGGTGACGATGTGGCGTTGCTTGCCCTGCCCGTCGACCCACTGCTGGTAGTCCTCCTCGGACACCGGTGTGAAACGCACCTGCTGATCGAGCTTGTAGGCGGTGAACAGAATGTCCTTGAGCACCGACGAACTCTGCTCGTTGCTGGGAATTTCAACCAGGATGCCGAACGACAAGGTGTCGTGGATCACCGCCTGACCGATGTCGAGAATGTTCACACCACCCTGGGCCAGAACACCCGTAATGGCCGCAGTCAGACCGGGACGATCTTCGCCGGTGATGTTTATCAGGACAATTTCGCGCAAGGCGCACCCCCGAGGTGGAAAAAAGCGCATTCTACCCACTTTCGGTGACCATCGGGCACAGCCAGCGCTTTGCCGGTCTAGGGCCTGTCGCTATACTGCGCGTCAACTTCACGGACAAAAGAGCCGAGCTCAGTGAACCGGCCCACGCCAGTTAAAACCGATAACTTCTTCCTGCTGATCTTCCGTGCACTGCGCCACCGCCGTGTGCCGATTGCATTGCGCATTGCCAGCCATAACGTGATCCTGGTCGCCCTGGCCCTGGTGATCTATGCCGGTGTGATGGGCCTGCAGTTCAAGCAAGCCATGCACGAACAAGCCGACGCCCTGGGTCAGAGCCTGACCACCCAGACCGCCACTTCGGCCACCGAGCTGCTGGTGTCCAATGACATCCTCAGCCTCAACGTCCTGCTCAACAACCTGACCAAGAACCCGCTGGTGGCCCATGCGGCGATCTACAGCGTCGACAACCGCATCCTCGCCGAAGCCGGGCAACGCCCCAAGAGCAGCCTGCTGGGTGAAACCGAGGGCGTCTACCAGACCAAGATCACCTTCCAGGACGTGACCGCCGGCAACCTGCGGATCAGCCTGGACATGGCGCAGTTCCAGCAGCCGATGACCATCAGCCTGCAGAGCATGGGCATTCTCAGCGCCATCCTGCTGGCCCTGGCTCTGGCCCTGAGCCTGCGCCTGGGTCGCCACATCTCCACCCCGCTGCTGCAACTGCGGGTCTGGCTGCGGGACCTGGATGAGCACACCCCGGCGACCCAGCGCCAGGACGAAATTGGTGATCTGGCGCGCCAACTGCACGCTCGCCTGGTACCGGAAAAGCCCGAGCCAGAGCCGCAGCCAGAGCTCGAAGAGCAGGATGACGAGGAACACGAAGCCGCATTCGAAGTGCGTAACCTGCGTGACCCAAGCTTTGATGAAAGCACCCCGCTCGCCGGTCTGAAGCCTGCGCCACGGCATCTGGTCAGCGCCGAGGAGGACGAACTGGACGAAGAAGATCCGTTCGCCGACCTGCGTGATCACTCGTCGACTCCCGCCCCCAAACCTGCGCTGCAACCCCAGGTCCCGGCACAGCCTCAGCACAGCGCAGTACTCGCAGTGCAGTTGGGAGCCCAGGAGCAACTGCGCCGCCTGCCCCGCGCGCGGCTGATGGAACTGCTGGAGCGCTATCGCGATTGCCTCGACCAGGCGGCCTCGCTGTACCAGAGCGAACTGCACACCCTGAACGATGGCAGCACGCTGATGCTGTTCCATAGCGAAGACAGCGGCGACGACTACCTCACCAACGCCATTTGCTGCGGCGAGCTGTTGCGTGCTCTGGGCCATGCCCTGCAGATCGAAGTGGCGGACAGCGGCATCACCCTGCAACTGCAATTGGGCCTGACGCTGGGCGAAGGACTGTTCGGCCTGAGCCAGATCGACCTGCTGCTGACCGAAACCGCCCAGGACGCCCTGGCGCTATCCCAGCACAGCCGCAATCTGCTGCTGGTGGAGCGCCAGATCAATGACGACGCGCTGATCCGTCAGCGCGCGCGTATCCGCCCTATCGCCAGCCCGGAAGGAGCTTGCTGTGTCGAACGGCTGATGGAGCCCTATCCGTCAATGCTGGAACGGCAATTGGCGCGCATGCATGAGACACGGGCCAAGCTGTAAGGCTGGCACCGTGCAAGAAACAGCCCGCCAAGTGCGGGCTTTTTTGTGGCCTTCGTGTAGCCACTGACGCAGCTTGCGACAAGCCCCGAAGGAGCTTCAGCGCGAGGCATGACTGCGGCCTGCTCGCAGACCACAAGGATGGTGCCGGCCATATGAAACACCTGCCACAGCCAGTAACGAAAAGGCCCGCGGATTAGGCGGGCCTTGTCTTGCAGCGGCTCAACTCAGAATCTGAACACTTCCATATCCGTACGGATTGGCGTGGCCATTGGGATCTTCGGCTGCTTCTCATGCTCGGCAGGCTTGGGCGCAGGTGCCGGCGGCGCCTTGCGTGGCACTTCTGCCACCGCTGGCTGATTGGCCAGGGGTTTGAGGGCGACCGACAATTGCTCGGCCAGACGCTGCAACAACACGCCCTGGGCCTGGACCTGAGACGCCGTGGTACCCGCATGCTGCTCCTGCAGGTGAACAATGCGGTTGTCCCGCACCTGACCACGACGATCGATCAGGCGCCACTGAGCATCCAGTACCGCCGGTTGCGACTTGCCGGAATCCAGGCGAGTGATCGACAGCAGTACCTGGACATCCGGAGTGAAGCCGCTGGTGGCCGGCGCCAGAACCACGCGCTGGCTATCCAGGTTGCCGGCCACCTGGCGCAGCAGCAACTGGTCGATGTCCGAAGACAAGCTACCGGCCCAACGGCCATCGGTGGAGGCTTGCAGGCTGCCATCGTCCTGGCGTTGCAGGAGGGTTTCCCGTTGCAGGTAGTCAGCGATCAACACCGGCCCCAACAATACCGACATGCCGGCACTGGCCGGCTGGGCTGGACTTCCGCTGTCCAGCTGATACAGCGACACCGGCTGGTGTACGCTGCAACCCGCCAGGCCAAAAACGCCCGCGAGCAAGAAAACAAGAGGAAGGCGCAGAGCAGTCATCATCCCATCCAAGTGGCGGCCACAAGGCTGGCCACAGTGTAAATACTCAAAAAAATTGAATAACGCCCGGCCACGCCAGCGTTTGAAACGCGCATATCATCCGTGAATATGCGCCATGACTCCAGTGTTCTAGCGTTGATCTGGCGCTTAAGTCCAAGATCGAACGCTCTAGCCCGCCCTTAACTGAGCGGCTCTACCAACAACGCATCGACCCGCTGGAAACCGCGAGGCAGTTTGTTGCCACGACGCCCGCGCTCGCCCTTGTAGTGTTCAAGGTCATCGGCCTTCAACGACAAGGTGCGCTTGCCCGCCTGCAACACCAGGGTCGCGCCATCGGGCAGTACCGCGATGTCGGTGACGTACTCTTCGCGGCTGGCCACGCGCTCACCGGGAATGCCGATGATCTTGTTGCCCTTGCCTTTGCCCAACTGCGGCAGGTCGCTGATCTTGAACACCAGCAGACGCCCCTCGGTGGTCACCGAGGCCAGCCAGTTCTGCTCGCGGTCGGCCACCGGCCGCGGCGCCAGGACCTTGGCGTTGTTCGGCAGGCTCAACAGCGCCTTGCCCGCCTTGTTCTTGGCCTGCAGATCTTCGCCCTTGACCACGAAGCCATAGCCCGCGTCGGAAGCGATCACATACAAGGCATCGTCATCGGGCAACAGTACGCACTCGAACGTCGCACCCGGTGGCGGCGTCAGACGACCGGTCAACGGCTCGCCCTGACCACGGGCCGATGGCAGCGTGTGGGCCGCCACCGAGTAACTGCGGCCGGTGGAGTCGATGAACACCGCGAACTGGTTGGAACGCCCCGCAGCAGCAGTCTTGTAACCGTCACCGGCCTTGTAGGACAAACCAGTGGCGTCAATATCATGCCCCTTGGCACAGCGAACCCAGCCTTTTTCCGACAGAACGATGGTCACCGGCTCGGTGGGCATCAGCTCGTTTTCCGACAGTGCCTTGGCTTCCGCACGGGCGACGATCGGGGAACGCCGGTCGTCGCCGTAGGTTTGTGCGTCTTGCAGCAATTCGGTACGTACCAGCTTCTTCAGCTTGCTCTCGCTGTTGAGCAGGGCTTGCAGCTTGGCCTGTTCCTTGAGCAACTCATCCTGCTCGGCCCGCAGCTTCATCTCTTCCAGACGCGCCAACTGCCGCAGGCGGGTATCGAGGATATAGTCGGCCTGGATTTCACTGAGGGCGAAACGCTCGATCAGCTTGGCCCGCGGATGCTCCTCGGTACGGATGATGTGAATCACCTCATCCAGGTTGAGGTAAGCGATCAGCAAACCGTCCAACAGATGCAGGCGACGCTCGACCTTGTCCAGGCGGAACTGCAGGCGCCGGCGCACGGTGGCCACCCGGAACTCCAGCCATTCCACCAGCAACGCCCGCAGGTTCTTCAACTGCGGCTTGCCGTCCAGACCGATGATGTTGATGTTGACCCGGTAGGTCGATTCCAGCTCGGTGGTGGCGAACAGGTGCTGCATCAGCTCATCGGGATCGACCCGGTTGGAGCGCGGGATGATCACGATGCGGCAGGGGTTCTCATGGTCCGACTCGTCCCGCAGATCGGCCACCATCGGCAATTTCTTGGCCTGCATCTGCGCGGCAATCTGCTCCAGCACCTTGGCCCCGGAGACCTGGTGCGGCAGCGCGGTGACAATAATGTCGCCATCCTCGATCCGATACACGGCGCGCATGCGCACCGAGCCACGGCCGGTTTCATAGATCTTCAGCAGGTCGGCGCGCGGGGTGATGATTTCCGCTTCGGTGGGGTAATCCGGCCCCTGGATATGCTCGCAGAGCTGCTCCACCGTGGCCTTGGGTTCGTCCAGCAGACGCACGCAGGCCGAAGCCACTTCCCGCAGGTTGTGCGGCGGCACGTCGGTGGCCATGCCCACGGCGATACCGGTGGTGCCGTTGAGCAGGATATTCGGCAGACGCGCCGGCAATACCAGAGGTTCCTGCAAGGTGCCGTCGAAGTTCGGCCCCCAGTCCGCAGTGCCCTGGCCCAGCTCGCTGAGCAGCACTTCGGAATAGCGCGACAGACGCGCCTCGGTGTAACGCATGGCCGCAAAGGACTTGGGATCGTCCGGCGCACCCCAGTTGCCCTGGCCGTCCACCAGCGTGTAGCGATAGCTGAAGGGCTGTGCCATCAGCACCATGGCTTCGTAGCAGGCGGAATCCCCGTGAGGGTGGAACTTACCGAGCACATCACCCACGGTACGCGCGGATTTCTTGTGCTTGGAATCGGCATCCAGCCCCAGCTCACTCATGGCGTAGACGATACGCCGCTGTACCGGTTTCAGGCCGTCGCCGATATGCGGCAAAGCACGGTCCATGATCACGTACATGGAGTAGTTGAGGTAGGCACTTTCGGTGAAGTCAGCCAGTGACCGGCGTTCTACGCCATCCAGGCTGAGATCAAGGGAGTCGCTCATGCGGGCCTCATTGGTTCGTTGTCTGGCGCAGCAGCATAGTGCCGCCGCGCTGAGTAAATTCAAGTTTCTTCAAAGCGCTCATGCCCAGCAAAATCTGGTCGCCGTCGAGCCCCGGGGCCACCAGGGCCCTGACGTCCTGGAGAACGATATCCCCCAGTTGCAAACGCTCTATACGGGTCCGATAACCCTCGCTGCGCCCGTTGGCCGTGCTCAGGGTGACCGGCACCCCGCGCTCCAGGCCCAGGCGCTCGGCCAGCCCGGAAGGAATCGACACCTCAGTGGCGCCGGTATCGAGCATGAATTGCACCGGCTGCCCGTTGATATGGCCGCTGGCGACGAAATGCCCCTGGCCGTTGCCGACCAGTTTCACTTCGATATAACCCTCATGTTGTTGCGAACTGACGACCGTGTTCGGGTTCTCCTGACGGGCCTCCCAATCAGCGAAGAACCGCGTGGCCAGAAACAGCGCAGCAGCCCAGGCCATGATCAGCATCACGCGCCCGGCACTCTTGCCCGGTTGCTGGCTCATGACTTGCTACTCCAGCCACCTTCAGGCGCCGCAAAACGCCAGACGATGGGACGGGCCTCGCCATCGGCGCGGGCTCCATTGTTGTTGTCCACACCGATCCAGGCCCCCTTGGCATCCACCACCAAGGCTTCCGCCAGCCCATAGGGCTGTGGATAACGTCGATGCTCCACCAGCGCCTCGGCGGCATAGGACCAGCACTGCTCGACCTTCGCGGTCTGCGCATCCCGGCGACAGATCTGATAGGCGTTACGCTCCAGGGTGAACAACTTGCCGTCGAACAGCGACACGTCGGCAAAATCCCGGGACACCGCCTTGGCATTGGGCACCTGCTCCGGCTGCATTTCCGAGCCTGCCTCACTGAGCAGCACGCAACCACCATCACAGTCCCAAGTGGTCTGCCCGCGCTTGACCAGCAACAGCCCGCGCCGCTCACGCTCCGCCGCCAACCAGATCCGGTCGCCGGCAGGGTTCACCGCCAGGCCTTCGAACAAGGCGTTGAAATGCAGGAGCATGCCACTGGCCCGCGCTTCACGGACCATGATCGGGGAGATCTTCAACCAGGCCGGCTCGCCTTGCGCCGGCACTTGTAGCACCGCGGCATGAGCCTCGCTGATCACATACTTGTTGCCGGCGGCGTCGCAGGAGATGCCTTCGAAATCCAGGTCGCCACCACGCACGAAGGACGCCGCCCAGGTCCGTGACTTCAAGCCCCAGGGCAAGCCGGTATCGGGTACTGCAGGCACCTCCAGCTTGACGGCATCGGCCTGCCAGGCACTGTCGCGGGTATCGAGCTTGTAGATCTGATCGTCATCGCGGTCGGAAACCGTCCACAAATCCTGGCCACAGAGTGCCAGCCCGGACAGATTGCCGCCGCGCATGCCTTCCACAGGATGCTCGGACAACAAGGTCAGTTCGGGCACTGGCGCGGCCACCACCGAGGTTGCCAATAGCGCTAGGGCCAGGGCAAAACCTCTGTGCATCAGGCCAGCACCTCGGCCAGGTTGCCCTTGGACTCCAGCCAGGACTTGCGATCACCGGCGCGCTTCTTCGCCAGCAGCATGTCCATGATTTCTGCGGTGGCCTCGACGTCGTCCAGGGTCAACTGCACCAGGCGCCGAGTGTTCGGGTCCATGGTGGTTTCACGCAGTTGCGGCGGGTTCATCTCACCCAGCCCCTTGAATCGGGTGACCTGGGGCTTGCCACGCTTCTTCTCGGCCACCAGGCGATCGAGAATGCCGTCGCGCTCGGCATCATCGAGGGCGTAGAAGATGTCCTTGCCCAGGTCGATGCGGTACAGCGGCGGCATGGCCACATAGACGTGACCGGCATTCACCAACGGGCGGAAATGCTGGACGAACAAGGCACAGAGCAAGGTGGCGATGTGCAAACCATCGGAGTCGGCGTCGGCGAGGATGCAGATCTTGCCGTAGCGCAGTTGGCTCATGTCCTCGGCGCCGGGATCGACGCCGATGGCCACGGCAATGTTGTGCACTTCCTGGCTGGCCAGGACTTCGCTGCCGTCCACTTCCCAGGTGTTGAGGATCTTGCCGCGCAACGGCAGGATCGCCTGGAATTCCTTGTCCCGTGCCTGCTTGGCCGAACCACCCGCGGAATCACCCTCCACCAGGAACAGCTCGGAACGCATCGGGTCCTGGCCAGCGCAGTCCGCCAGCTTGCCGGGCAGCGCCGGGCCCTGGGTAATGCGCTTGCGTTCGACCTTCTTGCTGGCCTTCAAGCGGCGACCGGCGTTGCTGATGGCCAACTCCGCCAGTTGCATGCCCAGCTCGGGATTGGCATTGAGCCACAGGCTGAAGGCGTCCTTGACCACACCGGAAACGAAAGCCGCCGCCTCACGGGACGACAAACGCTCTTTGGTCTGGCCGGAGAACTGGGCGTCTTGCATCTTCATCGACAGGACGAAGGCGATCCGTTCCCAGACGTCTTCCGGAGCCAGCTTCAGGCCACGGGGCAGCAGGTTGCGGAATTCACAGAACTCGCGCATGGCATCCAGCAGGCCCTGGCGCAGGCCGTTGACGTGGGTACCGCCCTGGGCCGTGGGGATCAGGTTGACGTAGCTTTCCTGAACACTGTCGCCACCTTCCGGTAGCCACAGCAGGGCCCAGTCCACCGCTTCCTTGTTACCGGCCAGGCTGCCGCAGAACGGCTCGCTGGGCAGGCGTTCGAATTCGCTGACCGCATCCACCAGATAGGAGCGCAAGCCGTCTTCGTAATGCCACTCCACCTTCTCACCGCTGGACTTGTCCTCGAAGCTCACCAGCAGCCCCGGGCACAGTACCGCCTTGGCCTTGAGCACATGCTTGAGGCGGCTGACGGAGAATTTCGGCGAATCGAAGTATTTCGGGTCCGGGGCAAAGTACACACTGGTACCAGTGTTGCGCTTGCCCACGGTGCCGACCACTTCCAGCTCGGTGGCCTTGTAGCCGTCGGCGAAGGTCATCTGGTATTCGTTGCCGTCGCGCTTGACCCGCACCCGCACCTGGTGCGACAGGGCGTTGACCACGGAAATACCCACCCCGTGCAGACCGCCGGAGAACTGGTAGTTCTTGTTGGAAAACTTGCCGCCGGCATGGAGCTTGGTGAGGATCAGCTCGATCCCGGACACGCCCTCTTCCGGGTGGATGTCCACGGGCATGCCGCGGCCGTCGTCGCAGACTTCCAGGGAATGGTCGGCGTGCAGGATGACCTGTATCGACTTCGCATGGCCGGCCAGGGCTTCGTCGACACTGTTGTCGATGACTTCCTGGGCCAAATGGTTGGGCCGCGTGGTGTCGGTGTACATGCCCGGGCGTTTGCGCACCGGGTCGAGTCCCGAGAGGACTTCGATGGCGTCTGCGTTATAAGAGCTAGCGCTGGGAGTGGCCATGGGTTCTCGTCGTTAGTCGTTCAATGAATATGGGGCGAGGCCTTCACAGTGCCGTGAAGTCGATCGCCTGGTACTGATCGGCAGTGATGCCGGCAAAATTCAACATCGCCGGCAATTGTCCGGCAAAACCTTGGAAACTATGATCGCCGCCGGCCTGAATGCGCAAGGCGCAGGCACGGTAATAGCGCTCGGCGCTGCGATAGTCCAGCGTCTCGTCCCCAGTCTGCAACCACACCTGATAACGCTGTGGGTCCTGAGGCGGCGCGACTTCCAGCGCTGCCAGGGCCGCCACATGGTCATGGGTCAGCTCCCAGGTTTCATCGGTATACAGGTTTTTCTGCGTGCCCAGATAACCGTCGAACATCCGGTGCGGGCTGACAGCAGGGTTGATCAGCAGGGCTTTGAGCCCGTAGCGCTCGGCAAGGTGAGTCGCATAGTAGCCGCCGAGCGAGCTGCCGACCAGCAATGGTCGACCGAGCTCGGCAATCGCCTGCTCCAGCTGGCCAATGGCCTGTCGCGGATGATGATGCAGGGCCGGTACCCGCAATTGTTCAGCCAGCCCCAGCTGCTCCATGACACGCCGCAACTGAGAGGCCTTGGTCGACGCGGGAGCACTGTTGAAGCCGTGGATATAAAGGATCGAACCGGACATGCGAACTCCCTGTGCACCTGGGCAAAAGCCACAGTTTACAGGGATGACGACAGGTTACGAAGCCGCTTCAGTAGCCGTTGCTACCGTAGTCGATGGTGAATTCGTAGCCCAGGACCCGTTCCACACCGGTTTCCAACCGTCCATCGGGCCACAACCGCAGCCAGCGATAGCCAGGCACCTGCTCCTCGACCTTGAAGTCGTCGCTGCCGGGCTCGAACTGGATGCAGGTCGAGGGTGAGGCCAATAGCCGCATGGCGCCGCGCTGGCGATCGATTTCCTGATGCACATGCCCCCAGAGCAAGGCACGGACCTGAGGGAAAGCATCGAGCACGGCGAACAGCGCCTCGGCGTTGCGCAGGCCAATGGGCTCCATCCAGGTACAGTCAATGGATACCGGGTGATGGTGCAGGCAGATCAGGTGATGGCGCTCAGGCGCCTCGCTCAGGGAGTGAGCCAGCAATTGCAGTTGGTCGTCCTGCAGGTAACCCGGCACCGAGCCGGGCACCGCCGAGTCCAGCAAGGTGATGCGCCAGTTGCCGATATCCATTACCGGCTCCAGCAAGTCACTGTCCTGCGTCGCCAGTTGCATGACCTGCGGCTCGTCATGGTTGCCCGGCAGCCAGCGGCCCGGTGCCGGAATCTGTCGGGTCAACTGACGAAAGCGCTGATAGGACTCCAGGGAACCGTCCTGGGACAGATCACCGGTGGCCAGCATCAGGTCGATCCGCGGCTGCTGCGCCAGCACCTGCTCGATGACTCGCTGCAGACTGTCGGCGGTGTTCATGCCCAGCAAGGTGCCATCAGCGTCGGCAAACAGGTGGCTGTCAGTTAGTTGCACCAGCAGTACGGAATCGTCGGCAGTCAGTGCGGATACGCTTGGCACGGCGTTCTCCCGGAGCAAGGGCACAAAGCATGATGAAGGCGGCAATTATGCTGGGGGAAATGCAAAAGAGGAAACCTGGGAAACGGACCCAGTTCACATCTATCGCACGGCTTCGAACTCGTGGCCACAGGCCAGGCAATGACTCAGCCACTCCCCAAGAAAGACATTCAACTGAGCCTTTTCATCCGGCTGATGCATGAAGGCATTGGGATAGGGATAGATGCTACGAAAACGCCGGGCATGCTCGGCACTGATGACCTCCGCCATCCGCGCATCGTGATAGACCTGCACTTCCAGTTGCGGCACGGGCAGCCACGGCAAGCTATGCTCCTGACGCACCTGCAAGGTGGTGGTGTAGGGGCAGGCCAGCACCACTTCCAGGGCCAGTACGCCGAGCATCTGGTCGCCCTGGGTCACGGCAATGCGCCGTGCCACAGGCTGATTGCGCATGTCAGGCAACAGGCGCATCAGCCGAGCGTAGTTGGCCTCGCAGGACGCTTGCAGCCCCGCGAGATCAACCCGATAGCGGTCGCGTACCTTGTTTACGACCATAACCCCCTCACTTCAGCGCGATTGAGCGCCAGCCACTGCAAGGCAATGATGCTGGCGGCATTGCAGATCCGCCCGTCACGCATGGCCTGCAACGCATCCTCATAAGCCATCACCGAAACCCGGATGTCTTCCGCCTCTTCTTCCAGCCCATGCAGCCCGCCGGCAGCGCTGCTGTCGCAACGGCCCAGGAACAGGTGGACGAACTCGGTGCTGCCCCCCGGCGACGGAAAATACTGGGTCATCGGCCACAGCGCAGAGATGTCCAGGCCAGCTTCCTCCTGTGCCTCACGCCGAGCAACCTGTTCCGGTTGCTCGTCCTTGTCGATCAGCCCGGCCACCAGTTCCACCAGCCAGGGCGTAGCGGTCTTGCCCATGGCGCCAACGCGGAACTGTTCGATCAGCACCACTTCATCGCGTTGCGGATCGTACGGCAGTACGCAGACCGCATCGTGACGGACAAAGACTTCACGATTGATTTCCCGCCCCATGCCACCGGCGAACAACTCGTGGCGCAATTGCAAGCGATCGAGCCGGTAGAACCCCTGGAAGCAGTTTTCACGCCGGATGATCTCAACGGCACTTGGCGTGGAGTTGGCAAAGTCAGTCATAACAATCCTCGTGTACAGCGTATTCGACCCGAGGATCCCCCTCGACTTCGCGCCATCCTAACGCGCCCGCGGCTGCCGATGCAGCCCCTTTACCCTCAGCGGGATAGACGGCGAGGGGCTAAACCTACTCTAATTGCTTCTATTGAGCTTAGTGGCGAACCGACTGCCTCGCAGACAGTCGAAGCCGGTAACTTTTGCCTCCCCCCTGGTTTATGAAGGACGCCCATGTCGCTTGTCAAAATCGCCTCCGTGGCCTGTATCGCCCTGACCCTGGGCGCCTGCCAAAGCCTGTTTCAGCCAAGCTACAACACCCCACTGGAAACCAAGCGCGAGAAATCCGAACAACTCAAGCCCGGCTGCAGTGGCGCCGACTGCCCACTGGTCAACCTTGACACCGTGCACTTTCCCGCCGAGCCGCAACTGGACGCCATCGTCGAAAAGCGCTTGCTGCAAATGACCCGCACCAGCCCCGACGCCCCACTGCCGGCCAGCCTCAGCGCCTACCGCGAACAGTTCCTGCGCAGCGCAGCAGACCGCCACGGCATGTACCTGCAATCCAAGGTACGCGAGCAGCATGACGGACTGGTGATCATCGAACTGGCCAGCTACCTGGACACCGGCGCCGCCAATGGCACCCCGGGACGGGGCTTCGTCAATTACTCGCGCCAGCAACACAAGGCCCTGAACCTGGCAGACATGCTCCTGCCCGGCCAGGAGGACATGTTCTGGAAGGCTGCGCGGGTTGCCCACAACAACTGGCTGATCAGCACCCACCTGGATCGCGAAGCCGAATTCGTCAAGACCTGGCCGTTCCAGAAAACCCCGAACGTGGCCCTGACCCAGAAAGCCGTGACCCTCAAGTACGACGTCACCACCATCGCGCCCTCGGTTCTGGGTCATATCGAATTGCAGATTCCCTACGACCGCCTCAAGGGCGTGCTCAAGCCCGAGCTGTTTCCCGAGAACTGAACGCCCGCCCCAACAGCCACTGCAACAGCCCTGCCAGTACCAGTGACGGCAGGGTTGCACCGACATCCGGATACAAATTGGCCAGCAGGTGACAGGTGCTCACCCCACCCAACCAGGCCGGCAGCGCCGTCCAGCGCAGGGCTGAGTGCGGGATCTGCCCGCTGCGGCGACGCAGGATGAAGTGATCCACCAGCACAACGCCAAACAACAGCGCAAATGCCGAGCCGATCAACAGCAGGAAGTTCTGGTACCGGGCCAATGGCGCCAAACACGCGCTGGTCGGCCGGCTCCGGGAGATCGGGATAGCAGGTACTTGCCCTGCTCAAGGGATCTATCTCAGAAAGAACAGGAGCAAGCTGCAAGCCTCAAGCATCAAGAAAAAGCACTTCGGCCTTTGCTTTCCGCTTTCCGCTTGCAGCCTGCAGCTCGTGGCTTAGACCTTCTTGTACAGCTGGCTGCCTTCCTGCTTGAAGCGCGCGGCCTGCTCGGCCAGTCCCTTGGCGACATCCACATCCACCGCTTCGATGCGCTGGTTGGCCGCGTATTCGCGCACTTCCTGGGTGATCTTCATCGAGCAGAACTTCGGCCCGCACATGGAACAGAAATGTGCCACCTTGGCCGAATCCTTAGGCAGGGTTTCGTCGTGGTAGGAACGTGCGGTGTCCGGGTCCAGGCCCAGATTGAACTGGTCTTCCCAACGGAACTCGAAACGCGCCTTGGACAGGGCGTTGTCGCGGATCTGCGCGCCAGGGTGACCTTTGGCCAGGTCGGCAGCATGGGCCGCGATCTTGTAGGTGATGATCCCGGTCTTCACGTCATCCTTGTTCGGCAGGCCCAGGTGCTCCTTGGGCGTGACGTAGCAGAGCATGGCGCAGCCGAACCAGCCGATCATCGCCGCGCCGATACCAGAAGTGATGTGGTCGTAGCCCGGAGCGATGTCGGTGGTCAGCGGGCCCAGGGTGTAGAACGGTGCCTCATCGCAGCACTCCAGCTGCTTGTCCATGTTCTCCTTGATCAACTGCATCGGCACGTGGCCCGGGCCTTCGATCATGCACTGCACGTCGTGCTTCCAGGCGATCTTGGTCAGCTCGCCGAGGGTTTCCAGCTCACCGAACTGGGCTTCGTCGTTGGCGTCGGCAATCGACCCCGGACGCAGACCATCTCCCAGGGAGAAGCTGACGTCGTAGGCCTTCATGATTTCGCAGATTTCGTCGAAATGGGTGTAGAGGAAGTTCTCTTTATGGTGCGCCAGGCACCACTTGGCCATGATCGAACCGCCCCGGGAGACGATGCCGGTGACGCGCTTGGCGGTCAGCGGTACATAGCGCAGCAACACGCCGGCGTGGATGGTGAAGTAGTCCACGCCCTGCTCGGCCTGCTCGATCAGGGTGTCGCGGAACAGCTCCCAGGTCAGGTCCTCGGCCACGCCGTTGACCTTTTCCAGGGCCTGGTAGATCGGCACGGTACCGATCGGCACCGGCGAGTTGCGGATGATCCACTCGCGGGTTTCATGGATGTGCTTGCCGGTGGACAGGTCCATCACCGTGTCCGAACCCCAGCGGATGCCCCAGGTCAGTTTCGCCACTTCTTCCTCGATGGAAGAACCCAGGGCGCTGTTGCCGATATTGCCGTTGATCTTCACCAGGAAGTTGCGGCCGATGATCATCGGCTCCAGCTCAACGTGGTTGATGTTGGCCGGGATGATGGCGCGGCCGCGGGCGATTTCCTCGCGGACGAACTCTGGGGTGATTTCTTTCGGAATGCTGGCGCCGAAGCTGTGGCCGGCGTGTTGCTGCTTCAGCAGGCCGGCGGCGCGGGCCTCCTGCAGCTTCATGTTTTCGCGGATGGCGACGTATTCCATCTCGGCGGTGATGATGCCTTTGCGCGCGTAGTGCATCTGGCTGACGTTGGCCCCGGCCTTGGCTCGGCGCGGGTTATTGACGTGGGCAAAACGCAGCTTGGTCAATTCCGGGTCCGCCAGACGCTGCTGACCGAAGTTGGAGCTCAGGCCCGCCAGGCGCTCGGTGTCGCCACGGTCTTCGATCCACGCCGAACGTACATCGCCCAGGCCCTTGCGCACATCGATCACCACGTTCGGATCGGTGTAAGGACCGGAGGTGTCGTACACAGTGACCGGCGCGTTGATCTCGCCGCCGAAATCGGTGGGGGTCACGTCCAGGGTAATTTCGCGCATGGGCACGCGGATGTCCGGGCGGGAACCCTGGACATAGACTTTTTGCGAGCGGGTAAAGGGCTGCACCGATTGTTGGTCGACTTGGGCCGACTCACTGAGGTTGCTAGCGTTTTTTAGTTTTGTCGTCATCACGGGCTCTCCAGACAGCATCCAGGCAGTGGGATTTTGTCGGAGCGAACCTGTAGCGGACGGACGCACCCTGTCTAAGCAACTAGTGAGTGCAGTGCTTGGTACTCGAGGGGTGTTCGATTGTCGAACAACATCCCGGACGAAGCACAAGAGGACTCGCCGGGTGACGAGAAATCTTGTTCCCTACGCAGGCGCTAACCTGATCAGGTTCAACGGGATCCGGATTATCCGATCTCAGCCTCATAGCAAGGCACCCCGACAAGAACCGGGCCAGTCTAGACAAAGCCGGGACAGAACGCCAACCCCCGTGCAATAAGCAGGATGAATGGCGTAATTAGCGGATTGTTGCGACCTGCCAGCGGCTCTACACTCCTTGCCCTGTGTCGAACCTTGACGCTCTATGGGTCGCGCCTTAGCCTTGGCGCCTGGATTATCTCCGTAATATCAACTCTAGGGATCGCCGAATGCTGCGCAAACTCTCACTGGCTGTTGCCGTGTCTTGTGCGTCCAATGGAATGGCCTGGGCAGCAGAAGCGCCTTTGACCACCAAGACCGACCTGGTCAGCGTCTACCAGGAAGCGGTGGACAACAATGCCGATCTGGCCGCTGCACGCGCCCAGTACGGCGCCCAGAAGGAAGTGGTGCCCCAGGCTCGCGCCGGGCTTTTGCCCAACCTCTCTGCCGGCGCGGACATGAGCAATACCCGCACCAGGTTCGATGAGCCTTCCATGACCTCGACCCGCAGCGGCAACGTCTACCAGGCGACCCTGGCCCAGCCGCTGTTCCGCGCCGATCGCTGGTTCCAGTTGCAAGCCGCCAAGGACATCAACGAACAGGCCTCGCTGCAACTTTCGGCCACCGAACAGAACCTGATCCTGCAAAGCGCGGAGAACTACTTCGCGGTGCTGCGCGCCCAGGACAACCTGGCCTCGACCAAGGCCGAGGAAGCCGCCTTCAAACGCCAGCTGGATCAGTCCAACGAACGCTTCGATGTGGGCCTGTCGGACAAGACCGACGTACTGCAATCCCAGGCCAGTTACGACACCGCCCGGGCCAACCGCATCCTTGCCCAGCGCCAGGTGGACGACGCCTTCGAGGCCCTGATCACCCTGACCAACCGCGAGTACAACGCGATCCAGGGCATCGTCCATACCCTGCCGGTGCTGGCGCCGACCCCCAACGATGCCAAGGCTTGGGTCGACACCGCCGCCAAGCAGAACCTCAACCTGCTGGCCAGCAACTACGCGGTCAGCGCCGCCGAGGAAACCCTCAAGCAGCGCAAGGCCGGGCACGCCCCGACCCTGGACGCCGTGGCGCAGTACAAGAAAGGCGACAACGACGCCCTGGGCTTCAGCAACCCCAATCCGTTGACGCGCTACGGCAGCGATGTCGAACAGCGTTCCATCGGCCTGCAGTTGAACATCCCGATCTACAGCGGCGGGCTGACCAGCTCCCAGGTTCGCGAGTCCTATTCGCGCCTGAGCCAGACCGAACAGCAGCGTGAATCCCTGCGCCGCCAGGTGGTGGAGAACACCCGCAACCTGCACCGCGCTGTGAATACCGATGTCGAGCAGGTCCAGGCCCGACGCCAGTCGATCATCTCCAACCAGAGCGCGGTGGAAGCCACGGAAATCGGCTATCAGGTGGGGACGCGCAATATCGTCGACGTGCTCGATGCCCAGCGCCAGCTGTACACCTCGGTGCGCAACTACAACAACAGCCGCTACGACTACATCCTCGACAACCTGCGCCTGAAGCAGGCCGCCGGCACCCTCAACCCCGGTGATCTGCAAGACCTGTCGCGCTACCTCAAGGCCGACTACAACCCGGACCGTGACTTCCTGCCGCCCGACCTGGCCAAGGCCGCACAAGAGCAACTCAAGGCTCGTCCCTGAAGCTTGAAGCCATGAAAAAGGCCACCTTGGCGGGTGGCCTTTTTTTGCGGCCGCTACGCAGCCGAACGCAGCCTGCGGCAGCGGCTACAGACGGACGATCAGTGCCTGTTCAATAGACGATCAAGGCCATCCAATAACCGCTGCAAGGCCCCCTGGTTGGCCTTGAGCACCTTGAGCCCGGCCTCGGCCATCTTCTGTGCATCCCGGGGCAACTCGAACAGGCGCTGCACCGCCACCGCCAGTCCCTCAGCGTCATCCACCTCCTGCAAGGCACCGGCCTCGCGCAGCATCGCGGCGATTTCCAGGAAGTTGAACAGGTGCGGCCCGCTGATCACCGGTTTGGCCAGGGCCGCCGGCTCCAGCAGGTTGTGCCCGCCATTGGCGACCAGACTGCCGCCGACAAAAGCGCTGTCGGCCAGGGCGTAGAGGAACAGCAACTCGCCCATGGTGTCCCCCAGCAACACCGAGGTGGTGGCGCCCACCGGTTCCCCAGCGGAGCGGCGAACCGTCGCGAATCCCTGTTGCTGGCACAACTCGAACACCGAGTTGAAGCGCTCCGGGTGCCGTGGCACCAGGATCAGCAGGGCATTCGGGTAACTGGCCAGCAGTTGCCGATGGGCGTCGAGCACCACGGCATCTTCACCTTCGTGGGTACTGGCGGCGATCCACACCGGGCGCTCCATGGCCTGCCATTGCTGGCGCAGATCCCGGGCACGCTCCAGCAGTTGCGGGTCAATGCTCAGGTCGAACTTGATCGAGCCTGTGACTTCCACCGTCTCGGGACGTGCACCCAATTGACGGAAACGCTCGGCTTCGGCTTCGGTCTGCACCGCGAACAGGCTCATTTGCCCCAGCATGGGCGCGGTCAGGCGGGCAAAACGCCCATAGCCCTTGGCCGAGCGCTCGGACAACCGGGCATTGGCCAGGGCCACCGGAATCCCGCGCCGGGCGCACTGGTCAATGTGATTGGGCCACAGCTCGGTCTCCATGATCACCGCCAGCTTGGGCTGCACCCGATCCAGAAACCGCGCCGCGGCGCAGGGCAGATCGTAAGGCAGGTAGCAATGCTGGATTCGTGGCTCATTGGCGAACAACGCCTGGATACGCTCGGAGCCGGTGGGCGTCATGCAGGTCACGGTGATCGGCAACTGGGGATAACGGGCCAACAGGGCACGAATCATCGGCGCGGCGGCGATGCTCTCGCCCACAGACACCGCATGCACCCAAATGCCGCCAGTCTGCATGGCCGGCAAGCCAAGGGAGAAACGCTCGCCAATGCGTTTGGCATAAGCCGGAGCCTTGCGCGAACGCAGCCACAGGCGAATCGCTACCAATGGCAGCCCCAGGTAAAACAGTGCGGTATAGAGAGTTCTATTCATGGCGGCGGAGTTTATCGGTTTTTTAGCCGATCGCCTTCAGGTGCACGGCAAAACGTTCCGCCAGCCAACGCGCCGCCGGCCCCAGAGGTTCGTCGCGGCGCCAGGCCAACTCCACCACCAGCGCCGGCGGGGTCCATTCGCTGACCAATTCGACCATCTGGTGCTGGTAAGCCGGGTACTGCACCACATGCCGCGGCAGCCAGGCCCAGCCCAGGCCGCGCATCAGCCATTCAGCCATGACGTAAAAGCTGTCAGCCCGCCAGACCTGGGGGCTGACCTGCTCGCCACCAGGATAACCGCTGAGTTGAGGAGCGATCAGCAACTGCCGGTGCCGGGCCAGAAGCTGACGATTGACCCGTTTCTCATGGGCCAGCGGATGCCCCACGGCGCAGACAGTGACCATCTCGACGCTGCCCAGGGCTTGGCGCTCCAGGGTTTCCGGCATCTGCTCATGGTGAAACAGCAGCCCCAAGTCAGCCCGACGCTCCACCAGTTTTCGCGCCACGTCCCCCTGAGCACCGCTGGCCAGTTGCACTTCCAGGCTGGGAAAGCGCTCGGCCAGTGCCTCCAGGCTGTCGAGCACCGGCTGATAGGGCATCGCCTCATCCTGGGCCAGGCGCAACCGCGCCTCCTGGCCCCGCATCAAAGCCAGCGCCCGGCCATTGAGGCGATCACACTGGCGGAGGATTTCCCGGGCCTCCTGCAACAAGGCACTGCCGGCTTCGGTGAGCTTTGGCTGACGGCCGCTGCTGCGCTCGAACAGGCTCACTCCCAGATCCTCTTCCAGCAGGGCAATGGCACTGCTGATGGCGGACTGAGCCTTGCGTTGCTGGCGGGCTACTGCAGAAAACGAGCGCAGCTCGGCAACACTGACAAACAGCCGCAACTGCTCCAGGTTCCATTGCATGTTCATAGAGCAACCTATCTCCATAACAGATAGGTAATGACTTTACCCCATCTGAACACTCTCTAGAATGCCGACCTCAGAAAAGCAGTCCCAGACACGAGGAACCCTCCCATGAACGCTTACTACTACCTGGCCATCGCCATCTGCGCGGAAGTAATTGCCACTGTTTCAATGAAAGCGGTCAAGGGCTTGAGTACACCACTGCCCCTGGCGCTGATCATCGTCGGCTACGGCGTGGCGTTCTGGATGCTGACCCTGGTAGTGCGCACCGTCCCGGTAGGCGTGGCCTATGCAGTGTGGGCAGGCATGGGCATCGTCATGGTCAGCATCGCCGCCCTGTTTCTCTACGGCCAGAAGTTGGATATCCCGGCCATGCTGGGCATGGCGCTGATCGTCCTCGGCGTGGTGGTGATCCAGCTGTTCTCTAAAACCGCCGGGCACTGACCCTCTGCCCATGCAGGAGCCGGCTTGCCGGCGAGCAGCCCACCCCGTGACAACCTGTCACGGGGTTCGCCTGGCCGCTCCTACAGATTCACGAGCCTGTATACTGCGCCTCTCGTTTTGAACACTGAGGTCGCTGCATGCCATCCGCTATTTCTACCGATGTGCTGATTGTCGGCGCAGGCGTCGCCGGTCTCTGGCTCAACGCCCGTCTGCGGCGCCAGGGCTATTCCACTGTACTGGTGGAAAGCGCCAGCCTCGGTGGCGGACAGAGCGTGAAATCCCAGGGGATCATCCACGGCGGCGCCAAATACGCCCTGCACGGCGCCCTCACCGGTGCCTCGGAAGCCATCGCCGACATGCCGCGGCGCTGGCGCGAAGCCCTGGCCGGCACCGGCGAGCTGGACCTGTCCGGCGTGCGCCTGCTGTCCGACGCCCATTACCTCTGGTCTCCCGGCACCCTGGCCGGCAACCTCACCAGCTTCTTTGCCAGTAAGGCCGTGCGCGGCCGGGTCGATCAGGTCAAGGGCGAACAATTGCCCCCGGCCCTGCAAGACAAACGCTTCAAAGGCAAGGTCTATCGCCTGGCCGAGCTGGTGGTGGATGTGCCTAGCGTCATCCAGCGTCTGGCAGACCTCGGCGGCGATAGCCTGCTGGCCGGACAGAAGATCGAACCCCTACTGGAGAATGATCATCTGGTGGGCCTGCGGATCGATGGACGCGAGATCCGCGCGCAACGCATCGTCCTCAGCGCCGGTGCCGGCAATGCCGACCTGCTCAAGGCCATCGGCCTGAGCCAGCCGGCCATGCAGCAACGTCCGCTGCACATGGTGCTGGTCAAGGGGCCAACCCTTAAACCCCTGTACGCCCATTGCCTGGGCGGCGGCCCCAAACCCCGGATCACCGTCACCACTCACCCGGCTGCCGACGGCCAATGGGTCTGGTACCTGGGAGGCGATCTCGCCGAAGCCGAAGGCGTGGCCCGGGAACCGGCGGCGCAGATCGCCGCTGCCCAGAAGGAACTGGGGCAACTGCTGCCTTGGGTCGACCTGAGCCAGGCGCAGTGGGCCACCTTGCGAGTGGATCGGGCCGAGCCGGCGCAATCGGGCCTGACCCGGCCGGATAACGCCTTCCTCGCCGAGCAGGATCGCCTGCTGGTGGGTTGGCCGACCAAACTGGCCCTGGCGCCGGACTTCGCCGACCGCGTTCTCGCGGCTCTGGAGCGCGACGGCATTCGTCCAGGCCACAGTGATCCACTTCCCGCCCTGCCCAAGCCGCCCCTGGCACAACCGGCCTGGGAGCAACTGCTGCCATGAGCCAGCCGACCCTGCATAACCTGCATCGCCCCATCGGCAGCACCGGCCTGATGGTTTCGCCTCTGGGCCTGGGCACGGTCAAGCTGGGCCGTGATCAAGGGGTGAAGTACCCCAGTGGCTTCCAGATCCCAGATGACCAGGAAGCCCGCATGCTGCTCAAGCTGACCCGCGACCTGGGCATCAACCTGATTGACACCGCCCCCGCCTACGGCCGCAGCGAAGAGCGCCTGGGCCCCCTATTGCGCGGCCAGCGCCAGGAATGGGTGATCGTCAGCAAGGTCGGCGAAGAGTTTGCCGACGGCGTGTCCCGCCACGACTTCAGTGCCGCTCACACCCGACTGTCCGTGGAGCGCAGCCTGCAACGCCTGGAAACCGACTTCATCGACCTGGTGCTGGTGCATTCCGACGGCAACGATCTGGCGATCCTTGAGCAGTACGAGGTCTACCAGACCCTCGCGCAGCTCAAGCAGGAGGGCAAGATCCGTGGCTTCGGCTTCTCCGGCAAGACCGTCGACGGCGGTCTGAAGGCTCTGGAGCAAGGCGATTGCGCCATGGTTACCTACAATCTGAACGAACAGGCCGAGCGGGCGGTCATTGACTATGCCGCCGACCACCACAAGGGCATCCTGGTGAAAAAGGCCCTGGCCAGCGGCCATGTCTGCCTGAGTCCGGGCATCGACCCGGTGCGGGCCAGCTTCGAACTGCTGTTTGAGCGGCCCGGCGTTGCCAGTGCTATCGTCGGGACCATCAACCCGTTGCACCTGGCCCATAACGTGGCGACCGTGGCACAGGTTCTAGGGTCTGTTCCCGCTTGGTGACAGGCCGCGACGGCGGCTCACTGGGCACAGGGCAAGGCGCGAGGAGCGCTGTTTGGTTGTTCCAAATAAGCTCCGAGCAACGCCGCCCTGTGCCCAGTGAGCCCCGTCCCTTCGGGTTGCATGCCAAACGGGAACAGACCCTAGCTACCAACTGATGCCGCCGACGCGGCCGACCCCGACGCAAGAAGGAGCCGAGATGTCGCGACCGCTCATTAGAAAGAACCCCAGCAACTTCAAGACCCTGCCGCTGTTCGTCGAGGCGACTCCCGAAGGCCTCTGCTACCAGAGCGTCGGGAGGCCGCTGAACTTCGCTCAGACCCTGCAGCGCCGACGCGCGGTGACGGTGGCAGACCACGAAAGGTTTGCCTTGGAACTGGCCAACCTCGGGGTTTCTGTACGCCTGACCCTGCACTGGCAGAACCGTGACTACTGGGTGCTGGTGCGCCAGCGACGCCAGGACCGCGGCGACGTGGTGCTCAAGCTGATCTCCGGCTACGTACCCGCCCATGAACTGAACCTGCCGCTGCACACGGCCATCCAGGAAATCGCCGAGGAATGCCTGCTGGAAACCCCGGAAGGCTGGCTCGGCGGACGCTTCAACGACACTTGGCTACCTGCCCCTTACGCCGGGGCCCTGCATTATCGCGAGGCCCTGCCCTTTCGCCTGACTCCACTGTCCGGAGCCGCGCGACCGGTACGCTGCGCCAACCTGCAATTGCTGGAGCGACCCCGAGCCTACGTGCACCTGCCCACCGCCTCGTTGCAACTGATCTATGACCTGCGCCTGGACGTCCCCAAGGAAGCCAAGTCGCTGAGCCTGTTCCACGTCGACGAGCGCCTGGAAGGCGACCAGTTGGTGGCGCGCCTGGACCGCAAGCGGCCGGATCTGTACCTGATGCCCCTGGACAATGGCCAGCCCTGTGCCGAGCTGTACACCTTGAAGAAGGATCAACTGCACCCGGCCAGCACCCGCGGCCTGTACCTGGCCGAAAGCTTCGCCCAGCAGGAAGGCTGGGTGGTGCGTGAGGAGCGGATTCGCTGGAAGGACTGGCTCAGGCAACGAGGCCTGAGCGAACCGGAAAAGGACTCGAAGCTTTCGCGCCTGACCGGCAAGGCCCGGCAGATCCTGCGCAAGATGGTTCCCGCCAAGGCCAGGCGCCAAGGCTGAGGCAAAAAAAAGGCGCCTGGAGCAGGCGCCGTTTTTTCAGACTGCAACCGTTACTGGGCCTTGTCGGTCTTGCGGATCTTCTCGACGATGGCGGTGGTCGAGCTGTTCTCCACCAATCCCAGCACCTTCACCGTGCCGCCATACGCCGTGACGATATCGGCGCCCACCACCTGATCGATGCCGTAGTCGCCACCCTTGACCAGCACGTCCGGGCGGACCTGGGACAGCAGGTTTTCCGGAGTGCCTTCAGAAAAGCTGATCACCCAGTCCACGGCCCCCAGCCCCGCCAGCACCGCCATGCGCCGGTCGACACTGTTGATCGGACGTCCAGGCCCCTTGAGGCGGCTGACCGAAGCATCGTCGTTGATCGCCACGATCAATCGGTCCCCTTGAGCCCGGGCCTGTTCAAGGTAGGTCACATGCCCAGCGTGAAGGATGTCGAAGCAGCCATTGGTGAACACGATCTTCTCGTTGTGCGCCCGGGCATCATCGATGGCCAGCAACAGCTGATCGAGGCTCAGAACACCGCGCTCGGAACCTTCCTCGCGCTGGATCGCCCGACGCAGCTCCGGTGCACTGATGGCCGCCGTCCCCAGCTTGCCGACCACAATACCCGCGGCCAGATTGGCCAGGCCCACCGCGTGGGGCAGCTCTTCACCGGCGGCAATCGCTGCCGCCAGGGTCGAAATCACGGTATCACCGGCCCCAGTGACGTCGAACACTTCACGGGCACGGGCCGGCAGATGCAGGGCCGGATGATCCGGACGCAACAGGGTCATGCCGTGCTCGCCACGGGTCACCAGCAGCGCCCCCAGCTCCAGATCGTGCATGAGCTTGGCGCCCTTGCTCACCAGTTCGTGCTCGTCGGCGCAGCCGCCGACTATGGTTTCGAACTCGCTGAGGTTCGGCGTGATCAGGCTGGCACCACGGTAGATGGAGAAATCCTTGCCCTTGGGGTCCGCCAGCACCGGAATGCCACGGGCCCGCGCGGCCGCGATCAGCACCTGATGGTTGCGCAGAGCACCTTTGCCATAGTCGGACAGCACCAGCACCTTGATGCCGTCGAGCAAAGCGTCGACCTCGGCCGCCAGGGCCAGGGCGTCGGTGGCAAAGGGTTCTTCAAAGTCGATGCGCAGCAGCTGTTGGTGACGGCTCATGACCCGCAGCTTGACGATGGTCGGCTGGTGGGCAATGCGCTGGAACAGTGCACGTACGCCCGCACCTTGCAGGCTGTTGGCCAGGCTGTCGGCAGCCTCATCGTCACCGGTCACCCCGACCAGGGAGGCGGGCGCACCGAGGGCGGCGATGTTCAGGGCAACGTTGGCGGCACCACCCGGGCGGTCCTCGATCTGCTCGACCTTGACCACCGGCACCGGCGCCTCAGGGGAAATCCGTGAGGTACCACCATGCCAGTAACGGTCGAGCATGACATCGCCGACCACCAAGACAGGGGCTTGATCGAATCGCGGCATGGACAACTTCATGGAGCATCCCACATACAAAATGAACAGGGGCGCGATATTAACACAGGGTTGGCGCCGCCTAGTTCTATGCCTTGAGTGAGGCCGGCGAAGATTTTCTACGATTCATTTGCACGCCAGCAGTTGCAGCAGCCGGCGGATCGCCTCCGGCAACTCCACGCAGGACGTATCGATCTCGCAATCGGCTTGCAAAGGCGCTTCATACGGACTGTCGAGCCCGGTGAAATCCTTGATACGGCCCTCCAGGGCCGCCTGATACAGGCCCTTGGGGTCACGCTGGGCACAGGCCTGGAACGGCGTGCTGATGTACACCTCGATAAACTGTCCAGCCCCGAACAGCGCCCGGGCAGCATCACGATCGGCGCGAAACGGTGAAATCGCCGACACGATCACCAACAGCCCAGCCTCCACCATCAGCCGCGCCACCTCGGCCATGCGGCGGATATTTTCCTTGCGTGCCTCGGCCCCCATTCCCAGGTCACGGCACAGCCCACTGCGCACATTGTCGCCATCAAGGACGAAGGTATGCATGCCCAACTCGTTGAGGCGCAGTTCCAGCAGGTTGGCCAGGGTCGACTTACCGGCCCCCGACAGGCCCGTCAGCCATAGACAACAGGGCTTCTGCCGCTTGAGGGCGGCCCGGGCCTCGATGGACAGCGACAGGCTGTAGGGGCGGATCTGCAGTTGCTCCAAAGGCGCACAAGCGAGCTTATTCATAACCCAGCATCTCGTAGTCGCGTTGATAGACACGGCGCACCAGGCGACGGGTGCGTACCGAGCAGAATTCCCTGACAGGGGTAGTGCGGCGTTGAGCAGTGCCGTTGACATGGGGCAGTTGGGCATCGACCCCCAACTGCTGGCACAGCAGCTGGAAGTCACGTTGCAGGTATTCCTGATAGCCGATGAAGTCCAGGGCCAGGCGCCCCAGGGAGTCGGTGAGGAAGTCGCTCTGGGGCGCGAAATGCATCTGCCTGTGGATATTCTCCGAGTGCAGCCAGCGGCCGACAAAGTCGTCGAAGTCCCGGTAGTGCGTCACCAGGCTCTGGGCCGCCTGATCCCGTCGCCCCAGGCGGTTGCCCCGCAAAAAGGCATAGGCCGAATAGGCGCGTTCCAGGGGATCGCGGACGAAGGCGAACTTGAAGCTGCTGGAAAACGCCCGGGGAAACTGTTGCTCATACCAGTACAACGGCAGGTGCCCCGGCATCCACCCGTCGAACAGGGCCGAACAGACGCTGCTGCCGGCACACTTGGGAACATGGATAAACAGACAGGAATGACGGGCAAAAGCATCGGGGAACCGCACATTGGCGGACATGGACTTGTTCACCACCTGACGATCCACCACCGACAGGCGACCCAACAGGAAATGACGCTGGGTCTTGGGTAATAACTTCCACACAAAACGTTGCAGCATTGCGGTACCCACGCGAGAAGGATGGCCCTCTCGATCCATTCGAAGATTCAGGCGGGAACCATAACAAGCGTGAAACGCAGAATTATTTAGCCTTGGTCAAGACTGTAAGACGGGCCATACAAATGATGCCAAGGTGCCTTGCACACCCTGGAGGCTCCGGGGAACGAGCGGGCTCGCTCCCCGGAAAGACTCAGGCGATCCCGGTGGGTGCGGGCTCTTCCAGCCCCATGGCATGCAACCGCGAGTAGTAGCCATTCTGGGCCAGCAACTGGGCATGAGTGCCGCGCTCGACAATCCGTCCCTGATCCATGACCAGGATCATGTCCGCCTTCTCGATAGTGGACAGACGGTGCGCAATCACCAGGGTGGTACGTCCCTTCATGACCTTGTCCAGGGCAGCCTGGATATGCCGCTCGGACTCGGTGTCCAGGGCCGAGGTGGCCTCGTCGAGAATCAGCAGCGGAGCGTTCTTCAGCAAGGCCCTGGCAATCGCCAGGCGCTGACGCTGGCCACCCGAAAGCAGCACGCCGTTCTCCCCCACCTGAGTGTCGAGGCCTTCTGGCAACTGGGCGATGAAGTCCATGGCGTAGGCGTCGGCCGCGGCCTTTTCGATGTCAGCCCGCGGTGCCCCGGCCAGGTCGCCATAGGCAATGTTGTTGGCCACGGTGTCGCTGAACAGGGTGACGTGCTGGGTAACCTGGGCGATATGCCGACGCAGGTTCAGCAGGCGGTAATCTTCAACCTCGGTGCCGTCCAGAAGGATCTGGCCCTTGTCATGGTGATAGAAGCGCGGGATCAGGTTGGCCAGGGTCGACTTGCCGCTGCCGGAACGCCCCACCAGGGCGACCATTTTTCCGGGCTCGACGCTGAAGCTGATGTCGTCCAGCACCTGACGCTCGGTACCTGGATAGGTGAAGCTCAGGTTACGCACTTCCAGGTGTCCGCTGATGCTGGCGTGTTCCACCGTGCCATGATCGACCTCGGGCTCGACGTCCAACTGTTCGAAGATGCTTTCCGCGCCGGCCACGCCTTTCTGGATGGTGGAGCTGACTTCCGACAGCTGACGAATGGGCTTGGGCAGCAACCCGGCCATGGTGATGTAGGCCACCATTTCCCCCGCCGACGCATCGCCACGCAGGTACAGGACCAGGAACATCAGCACCGCCATGGCGCTGTAGATCACCAGTTGCAGCAGCGGCGTGTAGATCGCGCCGGTGCGGGTCATGCGCAGTTGCTTGTCGGTGTTGCCCTGGCTGGCCGCTAGAAAGCGCTGCTGCTCATAGGTCTCGCCGCCAAAGCTGCGCACCACGCGATAGCCCTGGATGGTTTCCGAGGCAACGTGAGTCACGTCGCCCATGGCCACCTGGATCTTCTTGCTTTGCTTGCGGAATTTCTTGCTGGCGGTACGCACCATGATCGCAATCAGCGGCAGGATGGCAATCATCACCAGGGTCAGGCGCCAGTTCATCCACAACAACGAGGCAAACAGGAAGATCACCGTCATGCCTTCGCGGATCACCACCTTGATCGCATCGGTCGCGGCCCCCGTCACCATGGTCACGTTGAACGTGATGCGCGAGATCAGGTGTCCCGAGTTGTGCTTGTCGAAGTAGCGGTTGGGCAAGGTCAACAGGTTGTTGAACAACTGCACCCGCAGGTCATGCACCAAGCCCAGGGAAACCTTGGCCAGGAAGTAGTTGCCCAGGTAGGAACCCAGGCCCTGCCAGGCAGCGATCAGCACGATCAACAGTGGCACCGCCTGCAGCAGCCGCATGTCTCGCAGGTAGGGCACAGTGGGAAACAGCGCAGCCTCGGGATTGGACAGGCCATCGACGAAATACTTGAGGATGTAGCCGAGCATGGGCTGGGTCGAAGCGAAGATCAGGAACCCGACGATGCTGATGAGAAACAGACCAATATAGGGCCGCACATAGCCAAGCAGACGGAAGTAGATTTTCAAGCTCGAAGGGCTTGCGCTGGGACTGGAGTCGGTCATATCACGGGAATGTCGTCAAAAAGGAGGCTGACTTTAGCACAGCTTGTTCGAGGTACCGGCACTCCCAAGGGACCGAGATTGTTCAGCTGACCAACGACACCACTCGGTATTAATCGCTATGATTGCCGGCTTAACTTCCGGGATGAACGTCTAAGCATGCAACCCAACGCTCTTCGCAACACGTCGAATCGAGTATTCGATTTCATTTGCCTGTGGATTCTGCCGCTAGGGTATCTATTGCTGCTATGCGCGCTGTTTTTCCTCCCCGGCCGCAGTCAGTTGCACAAGCTGTACTACGGCCTGTTCAGCATCCCGACGCTGATTGCCCTGTGTGCACGCCCCAGCGAACTGAAAGGACTGCTGCGCGAACCTATCTTCATCGCCATGCTGCTGTTCTGTACCTGGGCCATCGTCAGTCTGGCCTGGAGCCCGGCTGTCGACAGCGTGATGGGAGAGATCAAGACCCCTTTGCATACGCTGATGCTGTTCGCCGGCTGTACCCTGCTGGTGCGCTATCGCAATGACATAGTGCAGCCACTGATCTTCTGCGCGGCGATCGTTGCCCTGCTCGCCTCGATCTTCAATCTGTACGTCTTCGTTCGCTACCACACCCCCGATCTGCGCATGGTGGGTGCCGGAGCCTTTGACAATCCGCTGCTGAGCTCCCACGTCTTCGGTTTCTTCTGCGTCTACTGGCTGAGCCTGAGCATGACCTGTCGCCGCTACCAGATGCTCTGGCTGAGCATTCCGGCAATGGCCATCATGTTTGCCGCACTGATTGCCACCGGCTCCAGGACGCCCTTGGTGGCGCTGACCCTGGCCGCTCTCTGGCTGAGCCTCATCAGCTGGAACCGCCGCTCGTTGATGTTGCTTGCGGGCATGGCAGTAGGCGGCGCGGCGGTCCTGCTCCTGTTCTCGCAGATGCTTCTGGAGCGTGGCAGCTCTTCACGCTTCGACCTCTGGCGCCTGGCGCTGGAGCAGATCGTCAATCATCCCTGGATCGGTCATGGCTATAACGCCAGCCTGTCCCTGGACCCGGGTATCGGCTTCCTCCTGGAAGAGCCACACAACTTCGCCCTGGGGGTTCTCTACTATGTGGGCATCTTCGGCCTGCTGCCGTGGCTGTTCATGCAGGTCTGGGCCCTGCTCAAGAGCTGGCAGCTTCGCACCACACCCTTGCTGATCCTGGCTTCCAGCTGGTTGGTCTTTGGCATTGGCGCCGGCCTGACAGAAGGCGGCGGGATTCTTTCGCGTCCAAAGGAGCACTGGTTCCTGCTGTGGATCCCCCTGGCCATGATCGCCGCCCTGTGCATTCACCAGCGCGCCAGACGTTCGCCGCCCCTGCAGGTAGCCTCGCTGACCCCGGCCGCAGCCGAACAACTGCTCGCCAATGCCCAGGTCATCGAAGCCGATGGCCTGGGGCCCAAGGTCCTGCGTCTGGAGGATGGCAGTTTCTTCAAGCTGTTCCGCCCTCGTCGCTGGTACACCTCGGGAGGGTTCAACCCCTACTCCGAGCGCTTTGCCGCAAACAGCGAGCAACTGCGTGATCTGGGCATTACCACCCCGGTCATCCTGGGCCTGTACCGACTTGCCGACGGCAGCAACGCCGTGCGCTACCAGCCACTGCCTGGGCAGACCCTACGCCAGCGCCTGCAATTGGCAGGCTCGGCAGAAGAGCGTGCCCAACTGATCAAGGACTTCGGTACGTTCATGGCTCGACTGCATGAACAGGGGGTGTACTTTCGCTCGCTTCACCTGGCCAATGTGCTGGTCCTGGAGAACGGCGAATTCGGCCTGATCGATCTTGCCGATCTGCGGGTCTACCCCTCCTCGCTGAGAACTTCACTGCGCCAGCGCAATCTGCGGCACATGCAGCGCTATAGCGAAGACAGTAACTGGCTGTTCCAGGAGCACCTGAATGCACTACAGGCGGGGTATGCGCTGCCTACCTCGATGTCCCGTGCAACCGGCCTGCTGAAGCAACTGCCTGCGAGCGACGAGCGCCAAGGCGCTCACTGAAACCCTGCACCCACATCTGCACCCTGACAGTCGCACAAGGCTGTCGGGGAATCAGGTCACAGGGAATTGAGCCGCTGAACGTCAGGCCTGACGCTGCCGGGCATAAGCCAGGAAGCCTTCGATATCATCACTGCACAGCTTGTCGGCAAGCCCGTGCAACTCGGCTTCCGGCCAGTCCCACCAGGCACTCTGCAACAACTGCTGGCGCTGTTCTTCGGGGAAGCGCCACCGCAGGAAACGCGCCGGATTGCCACCGACCACCGCATAGGGCTCCACATCCTTGGTGACCAGAGCCCCCGCCGCGACAATCGCGCCATGGCCGATGGTCACACCGGACAACAGTGTGCTGTTGGAGCACAGCCATACATCACTGCCCACCCGCACATCGCCATTGGTGCCGGCGTAACCGCTGATATGCGCGGCCTGGGGCAGCATTGCGGGAAAGGGGTAGGTGCTGACCCAATCCGCACGGTGGTGACCACCAAGAAAAATCTGCACGCCTTCGGCGATCGAGCAGTAAGCACCGATGCTCAGGGTCGAACCTTCCTGCCAGTCATGCACCTCAGGCAAGCCATAACTGCCGCGGCCAATGCTGTACCCCGGATAACGCTGTTGGAAGCGCACCACGCCGCGTTCGATTTTCGGCAGTTTGCGGATCGCACGCTTGGCGCGCTTTTCAAGAAAGCGTTGAATCCAGCCCATGCTCCGGCGCCCCTTTCAGTCTTTTTCCAGCGGCGAAAAATACAAGCGGCCCAGCCCACGCCAGGTTTTCTTGTTCCAGGCCTTGAACGGAATCTGTGCCAACAATTCGCGAGCCAGTTTCCGATCGCGATTGGACACCTTGAGGAACATCGAACTGAGGAACTTGTAGCGAACCTCCTCGTACAGCGGATGCTCACTGAACAGAGCGTAGGTGCGCAGGATGTTGTCGATCATGAAGCGGTTGTTCTTGTAGGAGTTGGTGGCGTGCTTGCGATAACGCGCCATCACTACGTTCAAGCCGTCGATAAAGTAGCCCGCATGGGTGATCTTCAGCTCGATCAGCAAGTCCTCAAGGCGGATATTCGGGTCGAAACCACCGACCTTCTCCAGTGCCTCGCGGCGAATCATCAACGTCGGCGCAGGCGGGTAAGGCTTGCGCTCAAGGAACATGTCATCGAAATCCAGACGCCGGAACGGTACATCACGGCGCTGGCGATTTTCGGGAAACGGGTTGCCATCGCTGTCGATCAACTCGATATTGCCGGCGCAGATCCCGACCTCCGGCTTGCCGTCCAGGTAGGCCACCTGAGTCGCGATACGTTCGGGCAGCATAATGTCGTCGGAACCGAAGGGCACGATCAGGCTGCCCTTGGCCCGAGCGATGGCGCCATTGAGGGTATTGGTCAGCCCCTGATTCTGCTGGACGCGGAAGTCGAAACCATGCAAAGCCTGCAAACGCCGGATGCGCTCGACGCTGTCATCGCTGGAACCGTCATCCACCACCAGCAGTTCGATGTTCGAATAGGTCTGGTTGAGCACGCTGAGAATGCTCTGCTCGATATAGGGTGCGTGGTTGTAGGAGGCGATGATTACCGTCACCACAGGTTGCTGGTCTGTCATTGCTGCCTCTTGCCCGCCTGACTCAATCCCGAGTCGATCAATTGCCGGTATTCCTCGCGGAACACCTCGATATCATGTTCTTTTTGTAGATAGCGATACGCTTGCTGGCCCTTGTCGGCCAACGCCTCATCGGAGAGCCCCAGGTAATTGTCCAGTGCCGCCGTCAGCGCCGGCACATTGGCCGGCTCAACCGCCAGGCCACCGGCCCCTTCAATCAGCGGCAGCATGGCCGGTACATTGGAAGCGATCACCGGCAACTGCCCGCTCATGCCTTCCAGCAACGCCAGGCCCAAGCCTTCGGCCAATGACGGCATGGTCCAGATATCGAAGGCACGCACATACTGCAGTGCGTTCTCCTTGAAGCCCAGCAGGTGGGCCCGGCCCTGCAGGCCCAGACGCTCGATCTCGGCGCGCAGATTGGCCTCTTCGCGCCCGGCGCCAATGATCGCCAACTGAGTCTGTGGGTACTTGTCCTTGAGCTGAGCAAATGCCTGCAGCAGGTAAGTGTGGCCCTTGACCGGCACCAGGCGCCCCAGAGCACCGATCAGGCGCACGGAAGGGTCCAGCCCCAACAACTCACGAGAGCGCTCGCGGGAGTGCTGCAAGGCTTCGGCCTGTTCGATATCGATGGCGTTGGTGATCGCCCAGGTGTTCTGGTCGGTGAAACCGCACCGGCAATCCAGCAGGTACTGCTTGACCGCGGGCGATACACCGACAAAACGCCAGTGCCGGTCGATCAGGCGCTGGGTCTGGCGCCGCCGGTAAAGCCGGTCGTACTCACCGAAACCATGGGAGATGCCAATGCACAGGGGGACCTTCAACCAACGGTTGAGGGTCAGCATCATGTTCACCGGCTTGAAGCGATTGCAGATCACCACATCGAACTTTTCCTTGCGGCAGAATTGATACAACCGCCACATGGCCCGCAGACGCATGCCTTTCAGGGCCTTGTCGGAAAACTCGAAATACACCGAATGATCGGCCCGGCTGACCGGATCAGCCGGCCCGGGTCGCCCACGCAGGAAGGCCGCCGTCATCTCGTACCGGTCAGCCGGCAAGGCCTTGACGATCTGCTCCGCCAGGTCGGCGAAGTCGTGGGATTTGACGTTGTAGTCCGGCTGCAATTGCAGGACCTTGAAGCGCTGACTCATAACTCTCCCCGGTGGAAGCCTGTGGCATCGATGACCCAGGAAGACTCGCTGGCCAGGGCCTGGACCACCTTGGCATCCTGCTCAGGCAAATCCGACCACTCATTGCGCTTCCAACACACAAAGTGGAAATACGGAAAACTGCGGTCGCCGTCGCGGTCATTGGTCAGATGCCCCTCCTTCCAGTACCAGCGCGTTGGAAAATCACGACTGCCGTCATGCCAGTCGATCACTCCGCCCGGCGTGCTGAACGCCTCAGTGAACTCGCTGCGACGACGCCATGGATTGAACTTGCCCACCAGCTTGAACAGCGGCTTCGGGAAATTCTTGCGCCAGAGAAAAATTCGACTGAACGCCCCTTCATCCAGTGCATGATGCTGCTGGTCGGTAAAGCGCGTCTGCCAATCCTTGATCTGCCTGAACAATTCAAGCTGGCGGGCGCTGTTGCGTATCAGGCACAAGTGCCCAGCGACGCGACGCTCGTGGGTGGAGAACAGGTCATACTTCGCCAAACGATCTGCGGTGAAGTAGGCCCGCAGGTCACCGTAGACCAGATCGATATCGCCGAAAGCCCAAAAGTCGTAGCCCTGCAGCCGATCAATATGGATATAACCCATTGCAGGCCTGATATCACAGAGCTTGTAAGCTGCATTGGGCGCAAAATCGATGTTCAGGCGCTGCGACACCAAGGCGCAATAATCAGCAAAGCTGATGCTTTCAAACTGGACGTTCGGCGGCAGATTCTCCGGAATCCCACAATCGCTGAAAAACAACCAGTCGATGTCCGGATTGCGTCGGCAGCTTTCGAGAAAAAACGGCAGCCAGAATGGCCAGCGCCCGAAATAGGGCATGAGAAACAGGATTCGCGGGCGTGGATTGATCACAAAAGACTCGCTGTCAGGTTAGGGGCACAACAGATTCCTGTGTTTATGCCGGTTTTATCGCTGCCGCAACAGCCAGAACAGTTCATGCCGCCGCACTGCCTTGCGAAAGAACTCATTCTCTCCCAGGGTCGAAGGCACTCTACTAGCCAGAAGCCATTGTATCGACCTGCGCAGACGCCGCTTGAACGGCATTCTCGGCTGCAGGTCATGCATCATGCCCAAGGCCATGGCCTTGTCATATTGCTCTACCTGGGACAGTGGCAAACACCAGGGACGCAACTCTGTCGTCGAATCGAACACCGGCGGCAAAGCAATGCCCGCCCCCGAATCACCCATTGGCCAGCGGTCGTTGTCATGCAGGTGATTGGCATAGCCAAGCACGGTGGTCGGCTGCCAGTCCAACCCCTCCAGCGCCTGCATCACCGCCGCCTGGGCACAGATATGGTCAGGATGAGGGTCCAGTGACGGATGGGGCAGCACCAGCACTTCGGGCCGCGCCTTGAGCAGCAGCTCGCGCAGATCAGCCAACAGGTTGTCCCAGGTCGGCAGCCCATCCCGATCGGCTGGTAGCGGGAACGGATTGAACTGGCGGAACAGGCGGATATCGCTCAACTGCGCCTCACGCGAGGCCACCGGCTGTTGCGGCGCGGCCTGCATGGCAGGCAGTTGCAGACAGAAGTACCCCAGCTGTACGCAGTGCGCTTCAGGCACTCCCGCCCAACGCGGCACCGCGATACTGTCCCAGGCTCGCAAACGGCCCTTGATTCGCGCTGCCTCGGCAGCGTTCATACCCATGGCCTGATAATGCTCAGCCTCGATTTCCCCCGCTGTCAGGGTCACGATCCAGGCTTCGTCGGCCTGGCTGTACAAGCCAAAGGCTGCCAGTTCAGCATCGTCGGCATGGGGCGCAATCACCATCACTCGCTGGCGTCGGTAGTCGGGGTCGCGCCAGGCCATCAACTGCGGCTGGACCTGAATCCGACAGAATCGCCCACGCAGTTGCAGCTCGCCGCCGAGCAGCGGGCCAGTCAGGCCGCTAAGGTTGAGATAACGCAGGCCATCGACGCCCCGCTCGAACGCCTGGCGGTCGAGCGTCGGGCCGCCCAGCACCTCAATGGCCGGATCGAGAAAACGTCCGATCCAGGAACTCTTGACCTGCACCCCAAGAATCAGTGTCTCGTCCGCCGCCAGTTCCGGCACCGAGTCCAGCAGCAGGCGCCCCGCCTCCAGGCGCACTGCGAGCTGCCGAACATCGCTGCCAAAGTCATAGCAGTAGTCGTCCTTGGGCGAGTAGAACAGGTGATCGGCAAACCAGGCTTCATGGGCCAGCCAGCCAAGAACGGCCAACAGCAGCGGCAACCACCAGGCCACCAGCACGCCAATCAGCAGCAACAGCACCAGCCCCACCAACAGGGCGATTCGTTTATTGCGCCGGTGGCGCTTGAGCAGTTGCTGTTTGCGACTCATGGACGGCCTCACACCTGAAAAACCGGCACCGGATTGCACCAACGGTCCTTGTACTCACGGTCGGCGCGGCCAAAGGAAAAACGCAGCGGTTTGTCCAGGGCCCGAGCCTGTTCCCAGGCACTCTGGGTGTTGAGGAAGCTCAGCACGCTCCCCGGACTGAACTCACGCGTCTGTGGGTCAACACCACCGTTTACATACTCCACGCTGATCCACTGCGGCGCTTCGACCCGGTAGATCAACTGCACGGCAATCGGCGCATCGTTGAGGAAAATCACCGAGCCGATCAGCAGCTCGCGCAAGCGTTCCAACACCTCGGCCATGCGCTCGGCGCCAGTGGCCGCAAAGCCCCAGCGGCGCTGGAACAGGTCACAGTAGATGGCCGCCAGTTCAGCGCTGGTGAAATCACTGACCGCACGCACCACCCCGCCCGCCTCCTCCAGCAGACGCAGTTCACGGCGCTGGTTGTAGCGAAACTTCTTCGACAACTCTTCGGGGGTACGGGCCATGGCCAATTGTTCGGCCTGAGGCTTGAGGGTGCTGAAGCGCCCTTCGTTAAGCGCAGACAGGTAGCGCCCACGATGACGCAGTGGCACCTGAGCATCGGCCGCTGCCGGAAGGATCAACTCGGCATTGCCGATATCAAACAGGCCCTTCTTGCCGGCTCGCTTGAGCACGTCCTTGGACAGCGCCAGGTCCCGCCCCCAGGTGGCAATGGCCGCCTGCAGATGGCCGTCCTGTTCCCAGGCCAGATAACGCACGGGAATCTGCGCCAGGTCCGCCAGTTGCTCCACCACCAACGGATGGGTCGCCACACTGCCACCAAAGCGCTGCCAGGCATCGGCATAGGTCGACGCGTCAATGACTGACCAGCCACGTTCGCGCCAGCCTTGAAATCGATTGAGCATCAGCCCCTCGCGGTCAGATCGGTGACTTGCGGCAAACGCCAGAATACGTCCCGTACAGCACGGTCGGAGAAACGCTCGCGCAAGCGATCGAGCATCAACTCGGCACAGACCCGGCGCTGATGGTCATCCATCGCGGCCAGGTGCTGCAGGCCTTGAGCCATGTGCTCGGCGTCTCCCAGGGGGAACAGAATGCCCACACCCTCTACCACTTCCTTTGCACCGCCGCAGGCGGTGGCCAGCAAGGGCACACCGGCCGCCATGGCTTCCAGCAGGACCATGCCAAAGGGTTCGTGATCGGAGCTCAAGGCAAATACGTCGAACGCACGGAAATAGCGCCGAGCGTCCGGCACCTGACCGAGGAACAGCACGCGATCAGCCACGCCCAGTTCACGGGCCAGGGATTTCAGATCCTTCTCCAGGCGCCCGGTCCCCAGGATCGCCAGTTGACTCTGCTGCGGCAATTGCGGCACGGCGGCGGCAAAGCCCCGCAGCAAAGTGGCCTGATCCTTGTCCGGGTGCAGGCGTCCGACGTTGCCGACAATCCAGGCATCCGCGGACAGGCCCAGCTCGCTGCGGGCCTGGGCTGCGTCCAGCTGGCTGGCCTGCAAGGCTTCCAGGTCGATGCGGTTGTACAGGGTCTGGATACGCGCCGCAGGCCATTTGGGCAGGCAGGCACGCATGTCGTCGCGCACCGCATCAGAGACCCCCAACAGGCTCAGGCGCTTGCGAAACAGTCCAGCGAAGATCTGCCGGCTACGACGCTTGTAGTCGGAAAAGGCGTGATGGACACCCACTACCGGCAAGCGGGTGCCCAACAAAGCGATGTAGATCGGCTTGAAGCGGTGAGCGATGCAAAAGCTGAAATTGCGCGAGGCGGCAATCTTGCGCAGGTCACGAATGGCACCCAGCTTGAGGCCACGAATGGCCTTGGAGCTGTATTCCATGAACAGCACTTCATCGGACGCACAACCGGCAGCCACTTCGGCATCGGCGGCCCCGGTGAGAAACACCGTGGTCACCCGATAGCCGCTGCCCGCGAACAAGTTGGCGTATTGCCGGGCGCAGTCCAGGAACGGCCCGTCATAGCCGTGGCAAAACTGTAGCACATGGCGTTCAGCCGAGCGTGTCATAAGGGTCCACGCCGTCTTTGACCACCAGAATGTCTTCCATGATCAGGTACTGCAGATCGGAACCGTAGAACATGTTCAGGGCGTCGGTCGGCGAGCAGATCATCGGCTCGCCCCGGCGGTTCAACGAGGTGTTCAGCGACACGCCGTTACCGGTCAGGACTTCCAGGGCCTTCATCATGTCGTAGTAGCGCGGGTTGTATTCGCGCTTGAGCACCTGGGCCCGGGATGTACCGTCTTCGTGAACCACTTCCGGCACCCGGGTCTTCCACTCTTCAGCCACTTCGAAGGTGAAGGTCATGAACGGCGCCGGGTGGTCGACCTTGATCATCTGCGGACCGACGGTGTCGAGCATCGACGGGCAGAAAGGCCTCCAGCGCTCGCGAAACTTGATCTGCTCGTTGATCCGGTCGGCAACGCCCACGGCGCTCGGGCAACCGATGATCGAACGACCGCCCAAGGCCCGTGGACCGAACTCCATGCGGCCTTGGAACCAGGCCACCGGGTTGCCATCGACCATGATCTTGGCGATGCGTTCCGGGGTGTTGTCGATCTGCCGCCAGGCCGGTTTGTTCGGGTGACGGGCACAGGCGGCGATCACGTCTTCGTTGCTGTAGGACGGGCCGAGATAGACGTGCTCCATCTTCTCTACCGGCACCCCACGGGCATGGGAAACGTACGCAGCAGCGCCCACGGCGGTGCCGGCGTCGCCGGAAGCCGGCTGCACGAACAGCTCTTTGACTTCAGGACGGGCAATGATCTTCTGGTTCAGCTTGACGTTCAGCGCGCAGCCGCCGGCGAAAGCCAGCTTGCCGGTTTCCTTGAGGACGTCGCCCAGGTAGTGGTCGATCATCTGCAGGGCCAGTTTCTCGAACAGCGCCTGCATGCTCGCGGCGTAGTGGATGTAAGGCTCGTCGGCGATGTCGCCTTCGCGCTTGGGACCCAGCCACTCGATGAGTTTTGGCGAGAAGTAGAAACCCTTGCCCTTCTCTTTGTAGCGACGCAGGCCAATGACGTTGGCGTAGTCGGTGTTGATCACCAGTTCGCCGTTTTCAAAGCTGGCCAGGCGCGAGAAATCGTACTTGCTGGCGTCGCCATAAGGCGCCATGCCCATGACCTTGAACTCGCCGTCGAGCATTTCGAAGCCGAGAAACTCGGTGATCGCGCCATAGAGGCCGCCCAGGGAGTCCGGATCGAAGAACTCCTTGATCTTGTGGATCTTGCCGTTTTCGCCGTAGCCGAAGAAGGTAGTGGCGTATTCGCCCTTGCCGTCGATCCCGAGAATCGCGGTCTTCTCCTTGAAGCCCGAGCAGTGGTAGGCACTGGAGGCGTGGGCCAGGTGGTGCTCCACCGGCTCGATCTTGACCTTTTTCGGGTCAAAACCCAGTTGCTCCAGGCACCAGACGATCTTCTTGCGATAGCGCTTGTAGCGACGGTTGCCCATCAGGATCGCGTCCAGAGCGCGGTCCGGGGCATACCAGTAGCGCTTGGCGTAATGCCAGCGAGCCTTGCCGAACAGGCTGATCGGGGCAAACGGAATCGCTACCACGTCAACGTCGGAAGGCTTGATCCCGGCCTGTTCCAGGCAGAACTTCGCCGACTCGTAGGGCATGCGGTTCTTTGCATGCTTGTCGCGCACGAAACGCTCTTCTTCAGCGGCGGCAATCAGTTTGCCGTCGATATACAGGGCTGCTGAAGGATCATGGCTAAGGGCGCCGGACAGGCCAAGAATCGTCAATGCCACAGGGGTCTAGCCTCGTTTAGTCTGCATGCGGGCGCAGTGCGCCTTGAAAATAAAGTGTGCTCGCAAAGGGGCGAGAAACAACGAAAGGGCGGGATTATAACGTAAAAGCAGGAGCAAGCCTCTAGCGGCAAGCGCCAAGCCCGGGCGCCGCATACGCCACGGCCCGCAGCCGCTGCCAGCTGCAGCGGCCATAGGTCGCAGGTCAGGCCTCGGCGCTCTGGACGGTCTTGGGCAGCCGCCGATCAATCACTTGATACAAATTGCTGCTTTCGGGCCAGTTGCGCATGAAACGTGCGCGATCCCGGGCAAATGCCGGAGCAAAGCTGCTCTGACTGGAGTGCTGACACATGGAATCCAGATCGATCAGGGCCCAGCGATCTTCCTGCCAGAACAGATTGTGGCCCTTGAAGTCGCCATGACTGATGCGCTCCCTGATCAACTGGGCAAACAGCCGATCCAGCGCCAGCAACTCCGACTCAGGCGCCTCGCCACTGTCCACGAACGGCGCAAAACGCTCAATGATGTCAGGCCCAGGCAAGTACTCGGTCACCAGGTAGGCGCGATGGCGCAACCAGAGAAAACGCTGCTCCAGTACCGCCAGGGGCCTGGGCGTGGCAATCCCCAGGAACTCCAGGCGATTGCCTTCACGCCAGGAGTGCCAGGCCCGGCTCGGGCGCCAGAAACGCTTGAGCCAATGAGCCAAGCCCTTGATGTTGTAGCGCTTGACCACCAGGGTCCGCCCCGCGGCCTCAACCCGGCCGACACTGGCGGCGCCACCGGTCTTGTACAGATGCCCCTTATCCAACAGGGCATCGGCCTGCGCCAACACTGGCAGCATCGCGGCCTCTTCCTCACGGCGAATCGCACGCAAGGCGAAAGGTCCACGCTGCACGCTGAACAGCGTGCACTCACGGCCAACCTTGTTGAGAAAGTCCCGCAGGCGCCAGCCACGCACCTTGTTCACCTGCTTCTCCAGGGCCTCCAGAGGCAAGGCGTGCTCGGCATTGCTCAGCAGGTAATGCACCAGCAACTCTTCAGTGAAGGGTTCCAGGCTCTTGGGTAGCTGGGCGAAGAACACTCCCAGGTTTTCCAGGACCTTTTGCCGGGACAGGGGCTTGCCAGCCTCTTCGACACAGATCCCCGCGCCATCGATCAGGTGCAGCTTGCCGTCATGGCGCAGCAGGTTGTCCAGGTGCAGGTCTTCCTGCCACAGGCCCTTGGCGTGCAACTGGGCAATAGCCCCGAGGGCCTCAGCCAACACCGCGGTCTGCTCATCGGCCAGCACCGGCAGCTTTTCCACCTGCTTCCAGGCGTCGCCGAGGCTTTGCGCCCCTTCCAGGAACTCGAAGAGCAACCAGCCGCCCTCGCCTTCCTGCAAGCCGTCCGCCAGCAGCAACGGCGTGGTCAGCCCCTGCTCCGCCAGCAGGCGCACACCCTGCAATTCCCGCTGAAAATGCCGCGCTGCCTTGGGCCCCACCAGCAACTTGGCCAGCACCGGACGCCCACGCCAGACACCGGCACCGACATAGCGCTGCCCCGGCAGCACGCGCAACAGGGTCAGCAACTGCAACTGCGCCGGGCCGGCAGCGTCCGCCAGCTCCAGGCTCAGGGGCAGGGTCGGGCTGCGCCCGCTGTTTTTCAGCTCGGACAAACGCATCAGCGAGATTCCTTATGACTGCTGCGAGCACTGAGACGAGCGGCCCAGGCGCCCACCAGGGAACTGTCCAGGGGCTGGTCCAGATAGGCCGCCAACAGGCCACGCACTTCGTCGGCATTCCACACCGAAGCCCGGCGCAGTAAAGGTTCCAGATCCTTGACCCGGTCGCGCTGACCGAACAGCAAGGGCCGAGTTTTCTCCAGGTCGATCAACTGCGCCCGGTAACCCTCGCCATGGCCTTGCAGGAAAATATGCTTGGGATAGAAGCAGCCATGGACCTGACGCAAGCTGTGCAGTTGCCGGGCCAATTGCCCACAGGCCTTGAGTACCGCCTGGCGCTGAAGCTCACTGAGCTCATCCCAACGCGACAGCAGCGCATCCAGATCGTCCCAACCATCCAGGGCCCGGGTCAGGAGTATGGCTCGAGACTCGCCATTGACCTTGCGCATGCCAAAGAACACCGCCTGCAGCGCGGGAATGCCCAACTGCTGATAACGCCGGATGTTGCGAAACTCCCGGGCGAAACTCGGTTCGCCGAAAGGCCGATGCAGGGTCCGGGTCTGGTAGTTGGTCTGCCGCTTGAGATAGAACCCCTGCCCTTCCACATCCAGGCGAAAGACGCTGCTGCTGCCGCCGCGACTGGTATTGGGCTCATCCACCGCATCCAATTGCGTAGCCCACAACTGGTCAAAAGTGCCGAGACCGTTACGCTCCAGTAGCGCACGCTCCTCGGACGCCAGGAAATCAGTCATTCGCGCCCCTCGAAAAATCTCACCACGTGGCGAATACGCGCCTTGTCGGCGGCACTCAAGCGATCGCGCTGGCGATACTGCAGATAGAAACGCAGGCGCTGAGTGGCCGACAGATGATATTTGGCCACCTTGTCCAGGCAGGCCAGATCCTTGGTGATCCGGTACTTGAGCCAGAACCCACGCCAGAAATCGCCGTTCGGACAGTCGATCAGGTACAACCGGTCCTGATCGTCGATCAGCAGGTTGCGCCACTTCAAATCATTGTGGGTAAAGCGATGGTCATGCATGACCCGGGTATAAGCGGCCAACTGACGACTCACCCCATCGACCCAGCGCCGATCCTTGAGCCGCGGATCGTTGCGCTCGGCCAGCACCGACAGGTCCTCGGTCCGCGGCAGCTCGCGAGTGATCATCGCGCCCCGGGAGTAGGCCAGGCAGCGACGCTCCAGGCCCCAGGCCACCACATCGGCAGTGGGAATGCCCCACTTGGCGAAGCGCTTGAGGTTCTGCCATTCGAACTTGACCCGGGGCTTGCCCAGGTAGCGCCGCAGGTTCTTGCCGGCGCCGGTATAGCGCTTGACGTAGTAATTGACGCCGCCGCGCTCGACCCGAATAACCTCCGACAGAGGGTCCCGGGTCAGATGCTCGCCCTGCAGGGCAAATACCGCGTCCAGACTGCCAAAATCTTGCGTCAACTCCTGATAAGCGGGGTCCAGGTTCCAACTCGCCATCAGAGTGCATCTCCGTACCGCTGCTTACGTGCGTAGAGTTTTTCCGCCTTGCCTTCGAGCCAGGACAGCAGCGCCGCTTCTTCGGCCAGGATCTGCCGCAACGGCTGCTGGAAATAGCCCTTGAGGAAGCGCAACTTGTCGCGGCGCGTCAGGCCGATATCCAGGGCGGAGAAATACAGGGCGGCCAGGTCCTTGTTGCGCCAGCGCAGGGTGATCTTCGGCCGGGTCTGGGCACGATGCAGGTCGATCACCGAGAGTTTCAGCTCCGCAGGCGTGATGGGACGATCGGTGTGCAACAGGAAATGGCAGATGTAGCAGTCGCGGTGGTTGACCCCGGCGCGGTGCATCATGCCGGTCATGCGCGCCACTTCGGCGATCAGCGCGCGCTTGAGGGCCGGCGCAGGCGGCTGCTTGACCCAGTCGATGCTGAAGTCTTCAAGGCTGACGGTGGGCGCCAGCTCCTCGGTGACGATGAACGAGTGCTGGTCCGCCGGGTTGCTGCCGCGCTCGCCGTAGGCCACGGCGGTCATGGTCGGCACGCCCACCTGATGCAGACGCTCCAGCGCCCGCCATTCCTGACCGGCGCCAAGCACCGGCAGCTTGGCGGTGATCAGGTTCTTGACGATCTCGCCCCAGCCAATGCCGCGATGGATCTTCACGAAATAACCGCGACCGTCGACTTCCGTACGCAAGGTACGGCGCGCTTCCAGCTCACGGTAGACCTGGCCCTTCAGGCCCTCGACAGCGTCGAACGCATCGCGTCCGGCCCAGAGGCTCTTGAAGGGTTCGGCAAGCATCAACTTCATCGGTGTTGCTCCGCCAGAATCACATCCGCAGCGTGCTGCGGCATGCTGTAAAGGTCGGCCGTCTCGGCGAACGCCAGGCCATTACGGCTCCAGGTCGCGCGTGCAGCGTCGTCGGTCAACAAGGTGGTGAGGTATTGATTGAGCTGCGCCTGCTCGAACGGCTCATCCAGCACCAGGCCGCATTCGGCCTCGGCGATGTAATGGGCGTAGCCGCAGACCGCGCTCACCAGCACCGGCAGCCCAGCCACCAGGGCTTCGAGCAGCACGGTGCCGGTATTTTCGTTGTAGGCCGGATGAATCAGCAGGTCGGCTCCCAGCAGGAAACGCGGAATATCACTGCGCCCCTTCATGAACTGCACCTGGTCGCTGAGCCCCAATGCGGCACTTTGTACCTGGAATACCTTGGGGTCGTCCTGGCCGATTACAAACAGTCGGGTGCGTTTTTTCAGCGCCGAAGGCAGGGCCGCCAGCGCCTTGAGGCTGCGGTCCACGCCCTTGGTCTTGAACCCGGAGCCAATCTGCACCAGCAGCAGCTCGTCGTCCTTCAAGGCGAACTCACGACGAAAATCGGCGCGGATCTCGGCCGCGTTGGACGGTGCGCGGCGATCCTGGGCAATGCCCGGCGGCAGCAGGTGAAAGCGCTCCAGCGGGGTGTCGTAATGCTTGATGAACAGCGGCTGCTGAACCTCGGAGATCATCAGGATCTCGGTCTTGGCATCCTTGGCGAACACCGCCCGCTCGTACTCGGCGAAATGCCGGTAGCGGCCCCAGCGACGGTACAGGGAGTGCCGCAGATTCTGCGCCTTGTCCTCGAAGCAGCCGTCGGCGGCGTAGTACACGTCCAGCCCCGGCATCTTGTTGAAACCGATCAGCCGATCCACCGGACGCTTGGCCAGGTCGGCCGCCATCCAGGCGCTGAGCTTTTCGTTGCGACGATGATTGAACAGCGCCTTGACCGGCGCCACCAGCACTTCAAAGCCAGGAGGCACATCACCTTCCCAGATCAGGGTGTAGACGCGGATCTGGTGCCCGCGGCGCTGACACTCCAGGGCAATGCGCATGAAGTCGCGCTGCAAGCCGCCAAAGGGAAAATACTTATAAAGGACAAAAGCCAATTGCATCAGCGCGGCTCCTCAGCCAGTAACAAGGTGCTCAGTCGGCTGGCGACACGCTCGGGGTTAAGGCGCGTGAAGCACAATGGCCACTCGCGCTTGATGTCATAGCGTTGCTGATCCACAGCAGTGGGCTGGTAGGTGCATTTCTTCTGCAGGCACGGCGCACAGGGGAAGTTGCTCCCCAGGTGAATCTGCACCTTGCCATAGGCACCGGTCAGGCCCGGATTGGTCGGGCCAAACAAGGATATGGTCGGCACATCCAGGGCAGCGGCCAGGTGGCCCAACCCGGTGTCCACGGCCACACAGGCCTGGGCATCGGCCAGCACCTTGGCGACCCCGGCCAGGTTCAGCTTGGGCAGTACCGTGGCGTTTTTCAGGCCACTGGCAATACGCTCCGCCCGAGCCTTCTCGACAGCATTGCCCCAGGGCAGCTTGACCTCGACCCCGAGCATGCCCATGCGCTCGGTCAGCTCGCGCCAATAGGCCTCAGGCCAGTGCTTGGTGTCCCAGGTGGTGCCGTGCAGGAACAGCACGAAGGGATTCTTGCGCGGCAGCTCCACCAGCTTTTCGACATTCAGGCCGTAGTCGCCCAGGCCCTGTGGCAGGTCGTAGCCCAGGGCCACGGCGAACAGCTGGCGCACCCGCTCCACGGCGTGCTGCCCGCGGGCCACCGCCAGGCGTCGCGAGTAGAAACGCGAAGCCAGGGGCTCACGGGCCGAGTGCTTGTCCAGCCCCGCCACCGGGGCGCGCACGTAACGGGTCAGCCAGGCGCTTTTCAGCAGGCCCTGGGCATCGATCACCAGGTCGTACTTGGTCGAACGCACACTCTGCTTGAAGCGGCGCCACTCGCCGCTCTTGATGGTCTGCCAGATATTCTTGCGCCAGCGGCGGATCGCCACTGGAATTACCTTGCCTACCGCCGGATGCCAGGAAGGAATCTCGGCGAAGCCTTCTTCCACCACCCAGTCGAACGTGATCCCCGGGATCGCTCGCGCGGCATCGGTCAGCGCCGGCAATGCATGAATCACATCACCCAGGGATGAGGTCTTGATCAACAGTACCCGCAACTTACTGGACCTCTACCACAGTGCCCTGCAACCGCTGCAGGGCTTCGTTCACCGGCTGCGGCAGGAGTTGGCGCAGGCAGTTGTAATGACCGAAGCGACAAGTGCGATCGAAACACGGACTGCACTCGATCCCCAGGCGCACCACTTCGACCTGATCCGCCAGGGGCGGGGTGAAACCCGGGGAGGTGGAGCCGTACACCGCCACCAGCGGACGATTCAGCGCGGCCGCCACGTGCATCAGCCCGGAGTCGTTGGACACCACCGAATCGGCGCAGGACAGCAGGTCGATGGCCTCGGCCAGGGAGGTTTCGCCGCTGAGATTGGTCGACTCCTCGCGCAAGCCGGGAATCAGTCGCCCGCGAATCTCTTCACCCACGGCATGATCGTTCTTCGAACCGAACAGCCAGACCTGCCAGCCCTCGCGGATCTTCGCCTCAGCCACTTGTGCGTAATGCTCGGACGGCCAGCGCTTGGCCTCGCCGAACTCCGCTCCCGGGCACAGCGCCAGCACCGGGCGATCCAGGCTCAGGCCAAACTTGGCCAGGGCCGCCTCGCGGCTTTGCGGATCGATCTGCAGGCTCGGGCGCGGATACGGCTGGGGTAATTCGGCGCCCGGCTCATAGGCCAGAGCCATGAAGCGCTCGATCATCAGCGGGTAACGCTCTTTGTCGAGCTTGCGCACGTCATTGAGCAAGCCGTAGCGGAACTCGCCGCGCCAGCCGGTGCGCTTGGGGATGCCTGCGAAGAACGGCACCAGGGCCGACTTCAGCGAATTGGGCAGCAGGATCGCCTGATCGTACTGGCCGGCCAGGGACTTGCCGATCCGCCGGCGGGTCGCCAGTTCCAGGACACCGTGGCCAAGAGGAAAGCTCAAGGCCCGACGCACCTGGGGCATGCGCTCCAGGATCGGCCGGCTCCACTCGGGGGCCAGCACGTCGATCTCGCATTGTGGATGACGCTGTTTCAGGCACTCCAAGAGTGTCTGCGCCATCACCATGTCACCGACCCAACTGGGCCCAACGATCAGAATATTCATGTGGTTTCCATAAACGAGCCGGGGAGGCATACGCCTCCCCGCCTCGAGAATCCAGCACCGCGGCCTTCACCGTCGGTTCAGTTGGGGCGAGCCTCGCAGCTCGCCGAATACAATTGCGGCTGCATTATGCCGACTAGCTTAGCCCCAGCTCGCGCCAAATTCGTAACACTTCCCGTCGTTCGGTCACGAATTGATCACCGTTAATGATTCCGGCCTCATTCTGCAACGCCTGCCGGTGAGCCGCGGAACGGTAGGCCTTGTAGACCTCGCGCAGCAGGCTGGCATCGCTCGCCGGCATCAGCCCAACCTGCTCCAGCCCTTCCAGAATGCGGATGTTATCGGTGTAGCGCAGCAATGACGGGTGCTCTTCGGACCACGCCAGGGCCGCGTATTGCACCATAAATTCGATATCGACGATACCTCCGGCGTCCTGCTTGAGGTCGAACGGCGCCGTGGCTTCAAAGGCGTTGGCCGCGGTTCCGGCGGCGGTCAGGCGGCTGCCCAGGTTGTCACGCATCTTGGCCCGCATTTCACTGACTTCCTGGCGCAACTTGGGCAGGTCGCGGGATTTACCCAGCACGGCGGCACGGACCTTTTCAAAGGCCTGGCCCACATCCTGGCTGCCCACCAGCACCCGGGCCCGGACCAGCGCCTGATGCTCCCAGGTCCAGGCTTCGTTTTCCTGATAGCGGGCAAAAGCTCCCAGGGAACTCACCAGCAGCCCCGAAGCACCGGACGGCCGCAGGCGCATATCCACTTCATACAACTGGCCGGAGTTGGTCTGAGTGGTCAGCAGATGGATGATGCGCTGCCCCAGCCGGGTGAAGAACTGTGCACCGTCTATGGGTTTGGGCCCATCGGTTTCCGCTTGCGGATCGCCATCATGGATAAAGACCAGATCCAGGTCGGAACCGTGGCCCAGCTCGATGCCGCCGACCTTGCCGTAGCCGACGATGATGAAACCCGGGTCACACAAGGTGCCGTCAGTGCGCTGTGGCGCCCCGTACTTGGCCACGGTCTGGCGCCAGGCCAGGGCCAGCACCTGCTCCAGAATCGCCTCGGCGAGCCAGGTCAGGTAATCGCTGACCTTCATTAAAGGCAGGCTGCCAGCGATCTCCGAGGCGGCCACCCGCAAACGGTGGGCCAGTTTGAAGTGGCGCAGGGCCTCCATCTGCTGTTCCAGGTCGTCCTCGGGAATCCGCGTCAGGCGCTCGCGCAGCTCGGCCGCCAGCTCCGGCGCCAGGGGCGGCTTGAACAGGCGTCCTTCGTTGAGCAATTCGTCCAGCAACAGAGGGAAGCGGGTGATTTGCTCGGCAATCCACGGACTGGCCGCGCACAGGGTCAGCAAGCGGCGCAAGGCGCCCGGATTTTCGGTGAGCAACACCAGATAGGCCGAACGCCGCGCCACCGCCTCGACCAGCGGCAAGACCCGCTCCAGGACCAGATCCGGATTGGCGTGTTCGACGGCCTGAGCCAGCAGGCGTGGAATAAAGGCATCCAGACGCTCACGCCCCAGGCGCTGCATGGCCCGCAATTGCGGACTACCGCGCAGGCTGGCGAGTGCCCGCAGGGCCTTGGGCGCATCGACGAAACCACCCTCCTGCAACTGCCGGCAGGCGGCCTCCTCGTCCTGGGCTTCCTCCCATAACGGCAGCCACTCGCCCCCCACCACCACTTCGCTTTCGGCGCCTTCATCTTCATCAGGATCGGCAATCACCTGGCGGAAGTGCCACTCCACCCGCCCACGCCAGTACATCAGTTGCTCATGGAAGGCGCTCCAGTCGGCAAAGCCGAGCATGAAGGCGATTCGCGCCTGATCCTGGGGGTTGTCCGGCAGCATCTGCGTCTGCCGATCGGCAATGGCCTGGATCGCGTGCTCGGTATAACGCAGGAACTCGTAGCCCTCACGCAGCTCGCTGATCACCGCAGCCGGCAAATAACCCTGCCCCTCCAGCGTACCCAGCACCTTTAATAAAGGACGCTGCTGCAGGCTCAGGTCGCGACCGCCGTGAATCAGCTGGAAGGCCTGGGCGATGAACTCCACCTCGCGAATGCCCCCCGAACCCAGCTTGATATTGTCGGCCATGCCCTTGCGCCGCACCTCCTGCTGGATCAATTGCTTCATGGTGCGCAGCGCCTCGATGGCGGAGAAGTCCAGGTACCGGCGATAAACGAAGGGCCGCAACATCTCCAGCAATTGCGCCCCGGCCACCTGATCCCCGGCCACCACCCGGGCCTTGATCATGGCGTAGCGTTCCCAGTCGCGCCCCTGGTCCTGGTAGTACTGCTCCAGGGCATTGAAACTCAGCACCAGGGCACCCGCTGAGCCGTAAGGCCGCAGGCGCATGTCGACCCGGAACACGAAACCGTCGACGGTCATGGGGTCCAGGGCCTTGATCAGACGCTGCCCCAGACGGATGAAGAATTCCTGGTTATCCAGGGCACGCTTGACCCCCACCGTCTCGCCGCCTTCGGGGTACGCGAAGATCAGGTCGATGTCCGACGAGAGGTTGAGCTCCACCGCTCCCAGCTTGCCCATGCCGAGGATGACCATCTGCTGCGGCTCGCCGCTGCGGCCGCCGGTAGGCACGCCAAATTGCTGGGTATGTCGCAGATACAGCCATTGATAGGCCTGGTCGATGCAGGCGTCGGCCAGGTCGGAAAGGTCACGGCAGGTTTGCACCAGATTCGCCTGGCGGGTCAGGTCGCGCCAGATGATCCGCACCTGCTGGCGGGTGCGCTGGCGGCGCAGTACGCGGCCCAGTTGATCATCGGTCTCGGCCGCTTGCACCGCCGCCGCAATCTGCGCGCACAACTCACCCGGCGCAAAAGCCCGGTCCAACTCACCGGAGCGCACCAGCTCCAGCAACATCAAAGGGTCACGCAGACTCTGTTCAATGACAAAGTCACTGGCGGCACTGACCCGGGCAAACTCGGCCCAGCGCTCGGTGCTCCAATCCGCAACATCGGGACCGCCTTCAAGGGTCGCTACCGCAGCGCGGAACGACTGCTCTGCACGGCTGACCAATGGCAGGAGAATCGCGGGGACTGGGGCAAGCGCGGGCAGACTCATGGGCTATCCTTGATCGGCGTGGAAAAGGCAGGCGGAGAGGAATATCGAGGGCAAGCAGCCTGATGGACTGTCGAACAAAAGTTAGAAATAGCTGAAAATAGGTTTTTTTTAGCAGCCGGCATTAATTTATTACCTATTCCCGTTAGTCAGCGACCAACAGTAACGATTATTCTCACAACGCAGCAGGAGGCCATAAGCCGCTCTTCTGTAGTTTTACTACTCGTATATACATTCGAAAGGCTGAAATGGCCGACGATTTGTAGTAAAACTACACGCCGCCGGATCAACCTCCGGCAATCCAAGAATTTATAATCGTCTGCCCACAAGGCCAGTCGCAAACTCAGGCAACCGATTCTGGAAGCCTTTCCGCCCTGGAGCAAGCCATGCAAGACCTCGATCCCGTCGAAACCCAGGAATGGCTGGACGCCCTGGAATCGGTTCTCGACAAAGAAGGCGAAGACCGTGCTCACTATCTGATGACCCGTATGGGCGAACTCGCGACCCGCAGCGGCTCGCAACTGCCCTACGCCATCACCACGCCATACCGCAACACGATTCCCGTCACCCACGAAGCACGCATGCCTGGCGACCTGTTCATGGAACGCCGCATTCGCTCGCTGGTACGTTGGAACGCGTTGGCCATGGTCATGCGTACGAACCTGAAAGATTCTGACCTGGGCGGTCACATCTCCAGCTTCGCCTCCAGCGCCACCCTGTATGACATCGGCTTCAACTACTTCTTCCAGGCCCCGACCGACGAACACGGCGGCGACCTGATCTACTTCCAGGGGCACGCATCGCCAGGCGTCTACGCCCGTGCGTTCATGGAAGGCCGCATCACCGAAGAGCAAATGAACAACTTCCGCCAGGAAGTGGATGGCAACGGTCTGTCGTCCTATCCACACCCTTGGCTGATGCCTGATTTCTGGCAGTTCCCCACCGTTTCCATGGGTCTGGGTCCGATCCAGGCGATCTACCAGGCACGCTTCATGAAGTACCTGGAAGCCCGCGGCTTTATCCCGGCCGGCAAGCAGAAAGTCTGGTGCTTCATGGGCGACGGCGAGTGCGACGAGCCGGAATCCCTGGGCGCGATCTCCCTGGCCGGCCGCGAGAAGCTGGACAACCTGATCTTCGTCATCAACTGCAACCTGCAGCGCCTCGACGGCCCGGTTCGCGGCAACGGCAAGATCATCCAGGAACTCGAAGGCGTGTTCCGTGGTGCCCAGTGGAACGTCAACAAGGTGGTCTGGGGCCGTTTCTGGGACCCACTGCTGGCCAAGGACGTCGACGGCATCCTGCAACGCCGCATGGACGAAGTCATCGACGGCGAGTACCAGAACTACAAGGCCAAGGACGGCGCGTTCGTCCGTGAGCACTTCTTCAATACCCCTGAACTCAAGGCGATGGTTGCCGATCTGTCCGACGACGAGATCTGGAAACTCAACCGTGGCGGCCACGACCCGTACAAGGTCTATGCGGCCTACCACGAGGCGGTCAACCACAAAGAGCAGCCGACCGTCATCCTGGCCAAGACCATCAAGGGTTATGGCACCGGCGCCGGCGAAGCGAAGAACACCGCGCACAACACCAAGAAAGTCGACGTCGACAGCCTGAAGCTGTTCCGCGACCGTTTCGACATTCCGGTGAAAGACGACGACATCGAAAACCTGCCGTTCTTCAAGCCTGAAGAGGGCAGCGCCGAAGCCCGTTACCTGAGCGAGCGTCGTGCTGCGCTGGGCGGTTTCGTGCCTCAGCGTCGCGCCAAGAGCTTCAGCATCCCGACTCCGCCACTGGATACCCTCAAGGCCATCCTCGACGGTTCCGGCGATCGCGAAATCTCCACCACCATGGCCTTCGTGCGGATCCTCGCGCAGTTGGTCAAGGACAAGGAAATCGGCCAGCGCATCGTGCCGATCATCCCGGACGAAGCCCGTACCTTCGGTATGGAAGGCATGTTCCGCCAGTTGGGCATCTACTCCTCCGTCGGCCAGCTCTACGAGCCAGTCGATAAAGACCAGGTGATGTTCTACCGCGAAGACAAGAAGGGCCAGATCCTCGAAGAAGGCATCAACGAAGCGGGCGCCATGAGCTCCTTCATCGCGGCCGGTACTTCGTACTCCAGCCACAACCAGCCGATGCTGCCGTTCTACATCTTCTATTCGATGTTCGGCTTCCAGCGTATTGGCGACCTGGCCTGGGCTGCCGGCGACAGCCGCACCCGCGGCTTCCTGATCGGCGGTACCGCCGGCCGTACCACCCTCAACGGTGAAGGCCTGCAGCACGAAGACGGTCACAGCCACATGCTGGCCGGGACCATCCCGAACTGCCGCACCTTTGATCCAACCTACGGCTACGAGCTGGCGGTGATCATCCAGGACGGCATGAAGAAGATGACCGAAGAGCAACAGGACGTCTTCTACTACATCACCGTGATGAACGAGTCCTACCAGCAGCCAGCCATGCCTGAAGGTGTCGAGGAAGGCATCATCAAGGGCATGTACCTGCTGGAAGAAGACACCCGCGAAGCCGCGCACCACGTGCAACTGATGGGCTCCGGCACCATCCTGCGCGAAGTCCGCGAAGCGGCGAAGATCCTGCGTGACGAGTTCAACGTCGCCGCCGACGTGTGGAGCGTGACCAGCTTCAACGAACTGCGTCGCGATGGCCTGGCCGTAGAGCGCAGCAACCGTCTGCACCCTGGCCAGAAGCCGAAGCTGAGCTACGTGGAAGAGTGCCTGAGCGGCCGTAAGGGTCCGGTCATCGCCTCTACCGACTACATGAAGCTGTTTGCCGAACAGATCCGCCAGTGGGTGCCGTCCAAGGAATTCAAAGTCCTGGGCACCGACGGTTTCGGCCGCAGCGACAGCCGCAAGAAACTGCGTCACTTCTTCGAAGTAGACCGTCACTTCGTGGTGTTGGCAGCCCTGGAAGCCTTGGCTGACCGTGGCGACATCGAACCCAAGGTCGTGGCTGAAGCCATCACCAAGTTCGGTATCGACCCGGAAAAACGCAACCCACTGGACTGCTGAGGAGACTTTCTGTGAGCGAACTCATTCGCGTACCTGACATCGGCAGCGGTGAAGGTGAAGTAATCGAACTGATGGTCAAGGTCGGCGATCGCATCGAAGCCGACCAGAGCATCCTGACCCTCGAGTCGGACAAGGCCAGCATGGAAATCCCTGCGCCGAAGGCCGGCGTGGTCAAAAGCCTGAAAGTGAAGCTGGGCGACCGCCTGAAAGAAGGCGACGAACTGCTGGAACTGGAAGTCGAGGGCGCCGCTGCTGCGGCCCCTGCGCCTGCAGCCGCTGCACCTGCACAGCCGGCCGCAGCGCCAGCTGCTGCTGCTGCCGCTCCAACTGCCGCTCCTGCCGCTGCCTCGGTACAGCAGGTGCACGTGCCGGATATCGGCTCGTCGGGCAAGGCCCAGATCATCGAGATCCAGGTCAAGGTCGGCGACACCGTCGAGGCCGATCAGTCGCTGATCACCCTCGAATCCGACAAGGCCAGCATGGAAATCCCGTCGCCGGCTGCCGGCGTGGTCGAGAGCATCAGCGTCAAGCTCAACGATGAAGTGGGCACTGGCGACCTGATCCTGGCCCTGAAAGTGGCCGGTGCTGCGGCTCCTGCCACTGCCGCACCAGCCCAAGCCGCCGCTCCGGCTGCCGCCGCGCCTGCACCAGCCGCTGCTGCAGCTGCGCCAGTGGCCGACAGCGTCCAGGACATTCACGTTCCGGACATCGGCTCGGCCGGCAAGGCCAAGATCATCGAAGTGCTGGTCAAGGCCGGCGACAGCGTGGTTGCCGACCAGTCGCTGATCACCCTCGAATCCGACAAGGCCAGCATGGAAATCCCATCGCCAGCCGCCGGCATCGTGGAAAGCGTGTCGATCAAGCTGGACGACGAAGTCGGTACCGGTGACCTGATCCTCAAGCTCAAGGTCAAGGGCGCAGCCCCGGCAGCCGCTCCGGCACCTGCCGCGGCCCCTGCCACGGCGAAAGCTGAAGCTGCTCCTGCCGCCGCCGCGCCTGCCGCTGCCGCTCCAGTTGCCGCACCGGCCAAACCAGGCGCGAAAGTTCACGCTGGCCCGGCTGTGCGCCAACTGGCCCGCGAATTCGGTGTCGAGCTGAGCGCCGTGAGCGCCAGCGGTCCGCACGGCCGCATCCTCAAGGAAGACGTGCAGGTCTACGTCAAGGCGATGATGCAGAAGGCCAAGGAAGCACCGGCTGCCGGCGCAACCGGTGGCGCGGGCATCCCGCCAATCCCGGTCGTGGACTTCAGCCGCTTCGGTGAAATCGAAGAAGTGCCGATGACCCGCCTGATGCAGGCCGGCGCCGCCAACCTGCACCGCAGCTGGCTGAACGTGCCGCACGTGACGCAGTTCGACTCGGCCGATATCACCGAGCTGGAAGCGTTCCGCGTTGCACAGAAAGCCGTGGCCGAGAAGGCCGGCGTCAAGCTGACCATCCTGCCGCTGCTGCTCAAGTCCTGTGCGCACCTGCTCAAGGAACTGCCGGACTTCAACAGTTCCCTGGCACCAAGCGGCAAGGCGATCATCCGCAAGAAGTACGTGAACATCGGCTTCGCCGTGGACACCCCGGATGGCCTGCTGGTACCGGTGATCAAGAACGTCGACCAGAAGAGCCTGCTGCAACTGGCGGCCGAGGCGGCTTCCCTGGCGGAAAAAGCCCGGACCAAGAAGCTCTCTGCAGACGAGATGCAAGGCGCCTGCTTCACCATCTCCAGCCTCGGGCACATTGGCGGCACCGGCTTCACGCCGATCGTCAACGCGCCGGAAGTGGCGATCCTCGGTGTTTCCAAGGCCACCATCCAGCCCGTCTGGGACGGCAAGGCCTTCCAGCCGAAGCTGATGCTGCCACTGTCCCTGTCCTACGATCACCGTGTGATCAACGGCGCGGCCGCCGCACGCTTCACCAAGCGTCTGAGCGACCTGCTGGCCGACATCCGCACCATCCTGCTGTAACTCGCGAACCGGCCTTCCCGTCATGGGCGGGCCGGTACCGCACGTTTTCCGAGCGCCACGCTCGTACCTCAACCCCGTCAATTTGGCGGGGCTTTTTTTTGCCGGAAAAACGTCGCCAATTGCCCGTCATTGCTCGAGCCCAAACAGCAAAAAAGTTACTTTGCAGAAATCCTTCTGCCTGCCGATACAGGTTTATAGCACTTAGCCTTCATCTTACTTGTCAGTCGATGCCGCATGATGCAACCTTGCCGCAGGCAACAGTAAAGAGGGCGCGAGCCCGGCGCGATCAGCAATTTCGAAGCGAGTTTCCCCATGAAAAGCCAACCCGATGCCGCCAGCCGTATGGCGGCCGAGGTAGTGACGCAGTTGCCTGTGCCCTCGCGGCTCGGCATGTTGCGTTTCGAACGGCTGAATGAAGCGAGCTGGGCGCTGCTGTTTCTCGATCCCAACTGCGAACGTCAGTTCGGCCTGCCCGCCGTCGAACTCTGCGCTCTGGTCGGTTCCCCCTATGCCAGCCTGATGGAGCCTGAGGCGCGTTATCAGTTGCACGACGCCATCCAGCAGCAACTGAGTAACAGCCCCCATTACCTGATCCGCTACACCTTGCACACCGGCCAAGGCCCCTTGAGCATCCTGGAGCTGGGGGAAGCCTACAAACAACACAACCGGCACTTGCTGCGCGGCTACCTGCTGGTGGTCGAAGGCCTGTTCAGCGATGCCTCGCCAATGCCCACCGTGGATCTGGAAACCCAGAACACCCGCCTGCAGATCGCCCTGGAACTCAACCAGCGGGCCCAGCAGGAACAGCTGCAGCATCTGGAACGGGTACGTGCGCAGCAGGACCTGATCCTGCTCCTGACCCGCCAGCGCTACAGCACCAGCAACTCCCTGAAGGAAGCTGCCGAGCTGATCACCCGCAGTGCCTGCGACATCTACCAGATCGACTGCGCCAGCATCTGGAACCTGGAAGACCAGCGACTGGTGCCGATTGCCGCCTACCACCGCGGCCCCCAGGAATACCGCATGCCGGAGTCCATCGACGCCAGCAGCTTTCCCGATTACCTGGAAGCCCTGCACAGCTGCCGCGCCATCGACGCCCAGAACGCCATGCGCGACCCGCGCACCCGAGAGATGGCCGAAAGCCTGCGGCCACGGGATGTGAATGCCATGCTCGACGCCAGTATCCGCATCGACGGCCAGGTAGTCGGCGTGCTGTGCCTGGAACAGACCGGCATGACCCGAGCCTGGCAGTCCGACGAGATCGCCTTTGCTGGCGAGCTGGCAGACCAGTTCGCCCAAGTCATCAACAATCACAACCGACGCGCCGCCACCAGCGCCCTGCACCTGTTCCAGCGCGCCGTGGAACAGAGCGCCAACGCTTTCCTGCTGGTCAACTGCGACGGCGTGGTGGAGTACGTCAACCCAAGCTTTACCGCGATCACCCAATACAGCACCGAAGAGGTGCACGGTCACCGCCTGTCCGAACTGCCGGCCCTGGAAAACCTCAGCGAACTGTTGTTCGACGCCCCTTCCAGCCTGGCCAAGAGCAACAGCTGGCAAGGCGAGTTCAAGAGCCGACGCAAGAACCTCGAGCCCTACTGGGGCCAACTGTCGATCTCCAAGGTCTACGGCGACAATCGTGAGCTGACCCACTACATCGGCATCTACGAAGACATCACCCAGACCAAGCTCGCCCAGCAACGCATCGAGCGCCTGGCCTACACGGACAACCTGACCAACCTGGGCAACCGCCCCGCGTTCATCCGCAACCTGGATGAACGCTTCGCCCGAGACAGCGATACCCCGATCAGCCTGCTGCTGGTAGACATCGACAACTTCAAGCGGATCAACGACAGCCTCGGCCACCAGACCGGCGACAAACTGCTGATCAGCCTGGCCCGACGCCTGCGCAACAGCCTGAGCCCAAGCGGCAGCCTGGCGCGCTTTGCCAGTAACGAATTCGCCGTACTGCTGGACAACACCGACCTGGAAACCGGCCAACAGATCGCCAGCCAACTGCTGATGACCCTGGACAAGCCGATGTTCGTCGACAACCAGCTGATCAGCGTCACCGGCTCCGTGGGGCTGGCCAGCGCGCCACTGCATGGCCGCGACCCGCAGACCCTGATGCGCAACGCCGGCCTGGCGCTGCACAAGGCCAAGGCCAACGGCAAGCACCAGGTGCAGGTCTTCACCGAAGCCCTCAACGCCGAAGCCAGCTACAAGCTGTTCGTCGAAAACAACCTGCGCCGGGCCCTGACCCAGAACGAGCTGGACGTGTTCTATCAGCCCAAGCTGTGCCTGCGCAGCGGCCGCCTGCTGGGCATGGAAGCGCTGCTGCGCTGGAACCACCCGGAAAAGGGCATGATCCGCCCGGACCAGTTCATCAGCGTGGCGGAAGAAACCGGCCTGATCATCCCCATCGGCAAGTGGATCGCCCGCCAGGCCTGCCGCATGAGCAAGCAACTGACCGCCGCCGGCCTGGGCAACCTGCACGTAGCCATCAACCTGTCGCCCAAGCAGTTCTCCGACCCGGACCTGGTTGCGTCCATCGCCAGCATCCTCAAGGAAGAACAACTGCCCTCCTCGCTGCTGGAGCTTGAGTTGACAGAGGGCTTGCTGCTGGAAGCCACCGACGACACTCACCAACAGCTAGAACAGCTGAAAAAACTTGGCCTGACCCTGGCCATGGACGACTTCGGCACCGGCTATTCGTCCCTGAGCTACCTGAAGAAATTCCCCATCGATATCATCAAGATCGATCGCAGCTTCATCCACGAGATCCCCGACAACCAGGACGACATGGAAATCACCTCGGCGGTGATCGCCATGGCTCACAACCTGAAGATCAAGGTGGTCGCCGAAGGCATCGAAACCGCCGAGCAACTGGCGTTCCTGCGCCGTCATCGCTGCGACGTCGGCCAGGGCTACTTGTTCGACCGACCGATTCCCGGCACCGAACTGATCGCCAAGCTCAAGCGCTATCCCCGCGGTCCAATTGCCTGACAGCGCTGTAACACTCGGGCAAACTGCGTGTCTGATTAATTACTCAATCCCACCCTGACTGAGAGGACTGATCATGGTTCTGCGCTCGGAAATTCTGGTGAAAAAAAACGTGCTACCTACCAAAGAACAAGCTCTGCCTGGCCGCGAAACCCCGATGACACTGCCTGAAAAGCACTTTGTCTTCGAAGACACCCCGCTGCTGGGCCCGTTCTTCCAGGACGTCGACTTCGCGATCTTCGGCCTGGGCTGTTTCTGGGGCGCCGAACGTCGCTTCTGGCAGCGCGAGGGCGTGGTCAGCACCGTGGTCGGTTACGCCGGCGGCTTCACACCGAACCCGACATATGAAGAAGTCTGCTCGGGCTTAACCGGCCACACCGAAGTGGTGCTGGTGGTGTATGACAAGGCCAAGGTCAGCTACAAAGAACTGCTGGCGATGTTCTGGGAACTGCACAACCCGACCCAGGGCATGCGCCAGGGCAATGACATCGGCACCCAGTACCGCTCGGTGATCTACACCACCAATCCGGCCCAGCTGGAGCAGGCGCTGCACAGCAGGGATGTGTTCCAGGCGGAACTGACCAAGGCCGGCCTGGGCACCATCACCACGGAAATCGAAGAAGCGCCGACCGTGTACTTCGCCGAGGCTTACCACCAGCAGTACCTGGCGAAGAACCCTGAAGGCTACTGCGGGATCGGCGGCACCGGAGTGACTTGCCCAATCTGAAGCAGCTACAAGCTGCAAGCCTCAAGCTCCAGACGCTGTGTTTTCAGCTTGAGGCTTGAGGCTTGAGGCTTGAGGCTTGAGGCTTGAAATTTAGCGCTGTTACTCGGCGATCAACCAGTCCATCTGCCAGCCGCCCTGGGTCTGGCCAAGCTTCTTCGACAGCCACGGCAGCAGCTCGCGCAACTCCTCCTCCAGCCCCCAAGGCGGATTGGCAATCGCCAGGCCTGAACCGTTGAGGCTGTTGGGCGTATCCAGCGGATGCACCAGCAACTCCACCCGCAGCAACTTCGGCGCACCGGTGCCGGCCAGGTCCTGGTAGAAACGCCGCAGGGCCCGCTGGTCCTTGACCGGGTACCAGATGGCCGCCACGGTCTGACGCATGCGGCCAATGGCCTCCTTCAACGACGCAGCACAGCGCTGCATCTCGTCGAGCTGCTCGAAAGGCGGGTCGATCAGCATCACCGCACGTTTTTCAGCCACCGGCAGCAACGCCCGGGCCACATGCCAGCCTTCCCCCAGGTGCACCGCCACCCGACGATCACCCTTCATGTTGTCCTTGAGCAGCAGGCCGTCTTCCGGGTGCTTTTCGTTGAGCAGCACCCGGTCCTGGGAACGGGTCAGGCGTCGCGCCAATTCCGGTGAACCCGGGTAGTAACGCAACTCGCCATCGGGGTTCATCTTGTGCAGCACCTGCATGTAGTCGGCGGTCAGCGCCGGAAGATCCTGTTCGCCCCACAAGCGGGCGATGCCTTCCAAATACTCGCCGGTACGGTTTGCCTGGTCGCCCTTGAGGTCATACAGACCGATGCCGGCGTGGCTGTCGAGGTAGGCGAACGGCTGCTCCTTGCGCGACATCAGGGCGATGAGGCGGGTCAAGGTCAGGTGTTTGAAGACGTCGGCGTGATTGCCGGCGTGGAAGGCGTGACGATAGTTCATGGTTGCTCCTGCGCAGGCGGGCAAGTTTACCTTGTGCGCAGGCTGTCGTCAGTTCGAACGGCGGCCGTACCCGGCGCAGGCGACAATGGGTACGGCCCGGGACTCAGGCAAATTCGTGGCGGACCTCGGACCACAGGCTGACCCGCCGCCCGGACGATTCGAAGACCTCGATCTCGCGCTTGATCCCGCCGCTGTCCTTCCAGCCCGGCAGGTCGAGCACGATCAACTCTTCCATCATCGCCATGTACAACGCATCCACCGGTGCCCAGAGCCTGCCGATGGCAGCGTTGTCCTTGCCGGCCAGGCACAGGTTGATCGGATGGGACATGCTCACCTGGCTGAACACGGCGTGCCCGGCCTCGAGTATCTGCGCCGCAACGCGATTGCACTGAAGAAAACGCTCATTGATGACCTCAGCGTCGGAGTGGCTGTAGGGACAGGCCAGGAAAATCTTGCGCATCGTTACCTCGACTTCAGGGATAGGTGGAGCGGACCCTCAGGTCCGCGCAGGTTGCAGGGCAAAGGCCGCGGCCTGTTCCTGCTCTTGCAGCTCATAACGCTGGGCGGCCGGCACCGAGATACGGATGGCAATCGCCACCGCCAGCAAGCCGCCGAACAGTTTGCCGATGAGCACAGGCAGGATCAGGCTCGGCTGGAAGTTCGCGGTGAACGCCAGGTGATCGCCGATCAGCGCCTGGGCACAGACCCCCAGGGCCACGCACAGCACTTTGTCGCGAGCGGTCATGTGCTTGAACAAGTGGTAGGTGGCGATGATGTTGGCGAACACCATGACAAAGCCCGCAGCACCGGTGCTGGACAGGTTCAACTGGCGTCCCAGCAGTTCCATGGGCTTTTTGCAGTAGCGCTGGAACAGGTAGCAGATGGGGAAAGTGCCGGCGAGCATGATGCCGATGTAACCGGCGATCTCGATGGCCCGGAACAGCTCCTTTTCATCGGCGAACATCGGGTCGAAGCCCCAGCCGCCGAAGTTGATGCTGAAGAACTTGGTGAAGTGCTCGACGATGCTCAGGGCCAGGATCAGCTTGATCGCCGCGTCCATGATCTTGCCGAACACCAGGAAGCCGCCAACCATCATGCGCGGCCGGTAACGCAGTCCCGCCGCCAGCAGGAAGCAGAACACGAACAGCGGCGCCAGCAGCTTGAGCATGTCGACAAACCCCAGGGACAGGTAGTACAGCGCCTCGGAGTTGGTGGAGACGATATCGCGCACCGGCAACTGGGTAGCGGTGATGATCAGCAACGACATCAGCACGGCGAAGGGAATGCTGATCAGCCCGGCCATGGCGCCCAGGGCCAGGTACTTGTGGTCCTTGCGCTCAAGCATGGTCAGGCCCACCGGGATCAGGTAGACGATGGTCGCCCCCGAGGTGTAGCCCACCAGCATCGCGGTGATCCACAGGTCGCGATTGGCGGTCAGGGCATTGGCCAGCTGATAGCCGCCCATGTCCACGGCGATGATCGACAACGCCGCGATCGACACATCCGAACCCAGGGCATTGAAAAACGGCCCCAGCGCATGGGAGATGCCCTGGGACAGGTAGGGAATCGCCACCATGATCCCGGCCTGGGCCAGAAAGACCGGACCAATGGAGTGGATACCGTTGACGAACTCCTTACCCAGGCCACTGTCGGGCTTGATGATGGATGACAGGGCGCCGACCACGGCGCCGAGCATGATCAGGTAAATGACGTAGTTTCCAAATTCAGCCATGTGGGTTCATCTCTCTGCGCGTCATTTATAGGTTTCCCCCACCGGGGAGGTTTTTGTTGAGGCCAGCGCTGGTCATCTCTTCGCCAAGGCGGGCGATGACCCGGTGTGCAAACACAGGGCATTTCCTATGCCACAATGTGTATTAGTTGTGGCTTTTACCTACAAACACTCAATTATCGGTCACAATATCTGTCACCAGAGTCTTCATGTGCTGATCTGGCCTAGCTAAGCGGGTGACCGGTCACGATTGTGAAACCTGCAGTTAAATGCTTAACTTCGCCATCGAACCTGACCGAATATGCATGCAAATGTGCAAAATGTGTGCGTAAGTAACAGAAACTGCCCATTTGTGTGGCGAAGTACCACTAACGGAAAGCCCCATGCGCCCCAACGAACGACGACAGCAGATTCTCGAACTCCTGCGCCAGCGGGAGCGAATTTCCGTGGAGGAACTGGCCCGCATTACCGCCACTTCCCAGGAAACCATTCGCCGCGACCTCAGCGAACTGGCGGAAAACGGCCTGGTTACCAAGTTCCACGGCGGCGCGGCCCTGCCGCCTACCGGTGAACACGAAAACACCTTCCAGACCCGCATGAACGAACACGCCCAGGAGAAGCGCGCCATTGCCCGCTACGCCGCCGGCCTGTTCTGCGCCGGGGACAGCATCTTTATCGATACCGGGACCACCACCCTGTTCTTCGCCCGGGAACTGGCCCAGCTCACGCGCCTGACGGTCATCACCAACTCCCTGCCAATCGCCGGCTGCCTGGGCGAATCCGGCAACCGGGTGTTCATGATCGGCGGCGAATACCGCCCCGACTCGACGCAGAACGTCGGCACCCTGGCCCTGGAGCAGATCACCCGCTTCAACGCCGAACACGCGGTGATCACCATCGGTGCACTGAATGAAGACGGCGCCATGGACTTCTCCATCGAAGAGGCCGAAGTCGCTCGCGCCATGATTGCCCAGGCCCGCCAGCTGACCGTAATCGCCGACTCCTCGAAGCTGGAACGCCGTGGCCTGTTCAAGGTATTTCCACTGGAGCGCATCGACCGCCTGGTGATTGATCGCCAGCCCGGACCAGCACTACAGGCAGCGCTGGAAAAAGCCGGTGTGGAGGTGCATCTGGTGGCGCAGGCTTGAGCCCGCCCGGTGTGGCAGGCGGTCGCCCAGCGCCTTAAACCCACACATAACTGACCGATATATGACCGAATAAGAAATAAAAACAACAATCATGGCCCACAATATGCTTTGATTCCTGCACACGACCTTGGTGTTACCGCAGGAAACAGGCATTCATATGACCGAACTTTATCCGAACAGTGTGACTTTCGACGTGGCCATCGTCGGTGGCGGGGTCGTCGGTTGCGCCATGGCCAGGCGCTTTGCCCTGGAGGGTGCACGGGTGGTGCTGCTGGAAAAGGGCAGCGACATTCTTTCCGGCGCCAGCAAGGCCAACAGCGCCATCCTGCACACCGGCTTCGATGCCCCCAGCGGCAGCCTGGAGCTGCAGTGCATGCAGGCCGGGTACCAGGAATACCTGGAGATTCACTCGGCCATGAACTTGCCGCTGCTCAAGAGTGGCGCCCTGGTGGTGGCCTGGAACGCCGAGGACCAGGCCCGCCTGCCAGGGATTCTCGACCAGGCCCAGGCCAATGGGGTCAATAACGTGCGCCTGCTGGAACGCAGCGAGATCCTCGCCCTGGAACCCCATCTGGCCAATCACGCGGTGGGCGCGGTGCTGGTGCCCGACGAACACCTGATCGACCCCTGGTCAGCGCCCCTGGGTTACCTGCAGCAGGCCATGGCCCATGGCGCCCGGGTGCAGCTGCGGTGCGAGGTGCTGCAAGGCCAATTCGATGGTGATGCCTGGACCCTGCATACCAACCAGGGCACCTTGCGCAGCGCCCAGGTGATCAACTGCGCGGGGCTGTTCGGTGACACCCTGGAGCACAACCTGCTGGGCCACAGCGAATTTCGCATCATGCCGCGCAAGGGCCAGTTCGTGGTCTTCGACAAGGCCGCGGCCAAACTGCTGGAGCGCATCGTCCTGCCGGTGCCCAACGAACGCACCAAAGGCATCGTCCTGACCCGCACCGTCTACGGCAACCTGCTGGTGGGCCCCACCGCCGAAGAACAGGAGGACCGGGTGCATGCCGGGCTCGACGGCCCGACCCTGCAAAGCCTGATCGACGCTGCCGTGGAGCGGATTCCCGGCCTCGCCGGAATGCCGGTCACCGCGACCTACGCGGGGCTGCGCCCGGCCAGCGACAAGAAGGAGTACCGGATCCAGGCCGATCACTCCCGGCACTGGATCACCGTCGGCGGCATCCGCTCCACCGGGCTCACTGCCGCCCTGGGCATTGCCCGGCACGTCTACAGCCTGTACAGCCAGCGTCGCCAGCATCACCCGGTGCGCGAGCCGGTCTGGCCGCAGATGCCCAACCTCGCGGAGCACTTGCCCCGGGACTGGCAACGCCCCGGCTATGGCGAAATCGTCTGCCATTGCGAACTGGTGACCCGTCGCGAAATCGAGACCGCCCTGCACAGCCCCCTGCCCCCCGGCGATCTGGGTGGGCTCAAGCGTCGCACCCGTGCCTGCATGGGGCGCTGCCAGGGTTTCTATTGCTCGGCCCAAGTCGCCGAACTCAGTGCCAGTCAACTGGCCGTCTCACTTGCCACAGGTCGTTGCCATGAACAGCACTGAACTCCTTCAGGCCGAAGCGGCCATTATCGGCAGCGGCCCGGCGGGCCTCGCGGCCGCCCTTGAACTGCGGCGCCAGGGCATCGGCCCGGTGATTGTCATCGAGCGAGAAAGCGAAGCTGGCGGCATTCCCCGGCACTGCGCTCACCCGCCCTTCGGCATGCGCGAGTATCAGCGCATTCTCAGCGGCCCGGCCTATGCCCGGCGCAACGTCGAAGCCGCGCTGAAAGCCGGCGTGATCCTGCTGCTGCGCCACACGGTAGTCAGCCTGGAACCCGGCGGCCTGCTGCGCCTGGCGAGCACCGACGGGCCGCGACAGATCCAGGCAAAAAAGGTCCTGATCGCCACCGGCGCCCGGGAAACCCCGCGCTCGGCACGCCTGCTGTCCGGCGACCGCCCGGTGGGCGTGATCAACACCGGAGCCTTGCAGAACTTCCTCTATATGCAGCACCTCAAGCCCTTTGAGCGGCCGCTGATCGTCGGCACCGAGCTGGTCAGCCTGTCCGCCGTGCTCAGTTGCCGACGCGCAGGAATCCGCCCAGTAGCGGTGCTCGAAGCCAACAACCGGGCAACCGCACGCTGGCCGCTGTCGCTGTTTCCACGCTTGCTGGGCATTCCCATACATTTCGGCGCGCAATTGCTGGCGATCAACGGCACCGGCCGGGTGGAATCGGCCCAGGTGCGCCTGGGCGACGGTCAGGTGCGCGAGATTGCCTGCGACGGCGTGCTGCTCACGGGCCAGTTCACCCCGGAGTCGAGCCTGGTGCGCCAGAGCCACCTGCAGCTGGACAGCGGTAGCAACGGGCCGAAGATCGACCAGTACGGGCGCTGCTCGGACCCGGCCTACTTCGCCGCCGGCAACCTGCTGCGACCGATCGAGACCGCCGGCTGGTCCTACCGTGAAGGGCGGCGTATCGGCAGCCTGATGGCACTGGCCCTGTGCAACCAGCTACCCGCTCCCCATGACGCGCTGACCCTGAAGTACGCAGCCCCGATCAAGCTCGGCGTACCGGGCCGGCTGGTGCGCGGCGAGCTGGCGGGCCTGCGGCACATCCAACTGCGGGTCAGCCGAGCGGTCAGCGGCACCTTGCGGGTCCGCGCCCAGGGCCTGGACCTCTGGAGCCGCCCGGTCTCGGCACTGCCGGAACGGCGCCTGCTGATTCCCCTCAAGGAGCTGCAACTGCCGGAACACCTTGACCAACTGGACATCTGCATCGACTAGGCCCGTCCCACAACAAGAGAAAAGACCATGCGAATAGCCGCACTTGACCAGGGCACCACCAGCACCCGCGTACTGGTTGTGGACATGCAAGGCCGTGCCGACATCCAACTGGCGCTGCGCCACCAGCAGCATCACCCTCGTCCGGGCTGGGTCGAGCACGACCCGCTGGAACTGCTGGCCAACCTGCAACGCTGCCTGGAAGCCACCGGCCGGGTCGACGCCATCGGCTTGGCCAATCAGGGCGAAAGCTGCCTGGCCTGGGACGCCATCAGTGGCGCACCGCTGTCTCCGGTAATCGTCTGGCAGGACAACCGCAGCGCCGCACGCATCGAGGAACTGCGGGCCAACGGAGCCGAAGCCCTGACCCTGGAGCGGGCCGGATTGCCTCTGGACGCCTATTTTTCCGCCAGCAAGCTGGCCTGGATCGTGGAGAACCTGCCGGCGGCACAAGCGGCCCTGAGTGCCGGCCGCCTGCGTCTGGGCACCACCGATGCCTACTTCCTCGACCGCCTGGCCGGGGTCTATGCCACCGACATCACCACCGCGTCGCGCACCTCGCTGATGAACCTCGCCACCGGCCAGTGGGACCCGCAGTTGTGTGCACTGTTCGGCGTCCCGCTAGAGGCCCTGCCACCGATCCGCGCCACGGTCGGCGACTTCGGGCGTATCGGCCAGACGCCCATCAGCGCCTCAGTGGTGGACCAGCAAGCCTCGCTCTACGGCCACGGCTGCCGGCAGCCGGGGGACGCCAAGATCACCTTCGGCACCGGCGCCTTCGCCCTGACCGTCACCGGCGATCAGATCATCCGCACACCGGAGAAAGGCCTGCTGGCCACCATTGCCTGGCAGGTCGATGGCAAGCCGGTGTATGCCATGGACGGTGGCGTGTACGACGCCAGCGCCGCGGTGGAGTGGGCCGGGCGGCTGGGCCTGTTCAGCGACTTCTCGGAGCTGGCGGCCTTCGATCAGCCACCGGCCATTTCCCGCGAACTGGCCTTTGTCCCGGCGTTGTCGGGGCTGGCCTGCCCGCACTGGGACCGCAGCGCCGGAGCGGTGTGGATCGGCATGAACGCCGCCACCAGCCGCCAGGACCTGTGCCAGGCGGTGCTGGAAGGCGTGGCCCTGCGCAGCGCCGAAGTGATCACCGCGATGGACGATCACCTGCGTGTCACCGACCAGCTGTCGATCGACGGCGGGCTGGCCCGCAGCCCGTATTTCGCCCAGTTCCTTGCCGATATCCTGCAACGCACCATCGTCACCCAGCGTTTCGACGAACTCACTGCCCTGGGCTGCGCCGCCCTGGCTGCCCGTGGCCTGGGCCTGGAGCTGCCGGAGTTGGACAACACCCGCACCCACTATCAGCCCCGTGTCGACCGGACCACGGCCGACGCCTGGCGCCGCACCTTCAGCGCCGCCGTCAGCCGCTCCCAGGGCTGGTCCCAGCCGCGCTGAAACCGCCATTGGCCAAGGACGGCCGCCCCGTTCCCGGCAAGCCAGCGCCCCCTTGCCCATCCGCCGCGCCTATTGGACACTGACGCGCCCGCTCGCGGCCAAGCGGCGGGCACCTCAAGCGGTTGCTGGCGACTCAGACACACGGGACCACTGACTGCTGCGCGGGCACACGACCTGCCTGGCTGTGCTCATAAAACGGATTGCTACTGAGTCGAGGATTTATGAAAGACGCAACGATTGCGCTGCACCATGGATTCAAGTCGGACCCGACCACCAAGGCCGTGGCCGTGCCCATCTACCAGAACGTCGCCTTCGAATTCGACAACGCCCAGCACGGGGCGGACCTGTTCAACCTGGATGTGCCCGGCAACATTTACACCCGCATCATGAACCCCACCAACGATGTGCTGGAACAGCGCATGGCCGCCCTGGAAGGCGGGATCGCCGGGCTGGCGGTGGCGGCTGGCAGCGCGGCGATCCACTACGCGATCCAGACCCTGACCCAGGCCGGGGACAATATTGTCTCCACACCCCAGCTGTACGGCGGTACCTACACCCTGTTCGCCCACCTGCTGCCCAGCTTCGGGGTCGAAGTGCGCTTCGCCCGGGACGTTTCGCCAGAGGCCATCGCCGAGCTGATCGACGACAAGACCAAGCTGGTGTACTGCGAAAGCATCGGCAACCCGGCGGGCAACATCGTCGACATCGAGGGCCTGGCCCAGGCCGCCCACGCCCGCAACGTACCGCTGATGGTGGACAACACCGTGGCCACGCCAATCCTGTGCAAGCCGATCCAGTTCGGCGCCGACATCGTGGTGCACTCGGTGACCAAGTACGTCGGCGGCCACGGCAACTCCCTGGGCGGGGTGATCGTCGACAGCGGCAACTTCCCCTGGGCCGAGCATCCGCAGAAGTTCGCCAGCCTCAACACCCCGGAGCCGGCCTACCACGGCGTGGTCTACACCGAAAAGTTCGGCCCGGCTGCCTTTATCGCCCGGGCCCGCACCGTACCACTGCGCAACACCGGCGCGGCGCTGGCGCCGATGAACGCCTTCCTCCTGCTGCAAGGCCTGGAAACCCTGGCCCTGCGCATGGAGCGCCACACCGACAACGCGATCCGGGTCGCGCAGTTCCTCAAGGACCACCCGCTGGTGGCCTGGGTCAGCTACGCCGGCCTGGCCGATCACCCGCACCATGAACTGGCGCGCAAGTACATGCAGGGCAAGCCGTCGGCGATCCTGTCCTTCGGCCTAAAAGGCGGCTATGCCGCAGGCGTGCGCTTCTACGACGCCCTGCAGATCTTCAAGCGCCTGGTAAACATCGGCGACGCCAAGTCCCTGGCCTGCCACCCGGCGTCCACCACCCACCGGCAGATGAACGAACAAGAGCAGGCCAAGGCCGGCGTCAAGCCGGAGATGATCCGCCTTTCGGTCGGCATCGAGGCCATCGAGGACCTGCTCGAGGACCTTGACCAGGCGCTGAAACAAGCCTGATTCATCGGCCCTGGCAGCAGACGCCAGGGCCGATGAATCAGGCTTGTTTCAGCGCCTGGTCAAGGTC
>NZ_JAFGYX010000095.1:0-518 GCF_017491625.1 Pseudomonas sp. 50_B | reverse complement strand
CGGGTACAGAGATTGACCACCGCGTTCGTATCGTGGCTGACAAATAAAACGGTGCCCCGCTCCATGAACGCGCGCAGAAAACGCATGCACTTTTGCGTGAAGAATGCGTCCCCGACGGCCAACGCTTCGTCGATCACGAGCACGTCGGCGTCGACGTGCGCAATGACGGCAAAAGCAAGCCGCACGTACATGCCGCTCGAATAGGTCTTCACCGGTTGATCCACGAAGCCGCCAATATCGGCAAAAGCGAAGATGGCGTCGAGCCGCTCCTCGATCTGGGCTTTCGAGAGGCCCAGCAACGCCGCGTTCATGTATACGTTTTCGCGGCCAGTGAACTCCGGATTGAAGCCCGCTCCGAGTTCGAGCAGCGCGGCGACGCGCCCGTTGATCGCAACCCGGCCACCCGACGGCGTGAGCGTCCCGCAGATGATCTGCAACAACGTCGACTTTCCCGAGCCGTTGCGGCCGATGATTCCGATCGTCTCGCCCTTTTGTACGTGAAACGACACATGCTGCAG
>NZ_JAFGYX010000094.1:0-521 GCF_017491625.1 Pseudomonas sp. 50_B | reverse complement strand
CATGATGAGCCGCTCTACGGAGAAGGAGTCGTGGGCGGTACAGGCGCGAATGCCTGGCACCTTGTTGGCCGTGATGGCCATGCCCATCCCGGTGCCGCAGAAGAAGATTCCTCGATCGGCCTTTCCATCTTTGATGACGTGAGCTCCTTTGATGCCGATGTGCGGGTAGAGGGTGTCGTCACCAGCCTGAACACCGACGTCGATAACGTCATCGACTCGCGAATCCGCTTCCAGGTCAGCCTTGACGACATCCTTGTACTCGACTGCCGCCGGATCAGCGGCGACAACGATCCTTAGTCCCATGGTTCCTCCATGTCTCGCTGCCGTGTAGTGGGGAGTCCCACTCGCAACTGCGAGCAACAACGACTCATGACGTTCATATTAACATCGGTTATGTGAAAAGTGATGGATTTAAATGTGAATTGTGCCACCTTGCACCTATCCGTGACGCGCGAAGGATCCTCCTCGCAACCCTTGGCGCTGTGACACTTCGACCATAAGGAATCGCGACTGAGGCGATC
>NZ_JAFGYX010000093.1:0-522 GCF_017491625.1 Pseudomonas sp. 50_B | reverse complement strand
GTCCTGATCGACGCGGATCAGATTCTGCCCCGCGTCGACGACGAAATCGGCGCCGTTGTATGCCGGCCCCGTCAGCAGCAGGATCGCGTCCGCGACGTCGTTCGGCCCGGCGATCCGCGCAAGCGGCGTCGACGCGCGGCTCGCGTGCTCGAAATCGGCGGGCGTCTGATCGTCGCTAGGCAGCATCAAGCCCGGAAACACCGCGTTTACGCGCAGCACGGGGCTTGCCGACAGCGCGAGCATCTGCGTGAGGTTGCCGAGCGCCGCTTTCGCGACCGTATAGCTGAAATGGTCGCGATGGAAATTTTCCTTGATCTTCTGATCGACGACGTTGATCACGACGCCCTGCGCGAGCGCCGCCTTCGCGCGCTCGTAATACGCGCGCGTCAGCAGGATCGGCGCGCGGCAATTGATCGCCCACGCGTTGTCGAACGCGGCGAGATCGAAGCTCGGCAGGTGGTCCTGCCAGAATACCGACGCGTTGTTCACGAGCACGTCGAGACGGCCGAAGCGCGTATAGAC
>NZ_JAFGYX010000092.1:0-524 GCF_017491625.1 Pseudomonas sp. 50_B | reverse complement strand
GGCCCAGACGATGTTTAGATAATCGGCCGTCCCGCCTTTGAGCGGCAACTGCGTTTGCTCCGACGTTACAATTTCCTTCTGCTTCGCATCCAGCGCGCGAACGCTGAAGATGCAGACGCCCGCGCTCACCGCGAAGACAGCGATAACTCTCGCAAATGCAACACCTATCTTTGCGGCGATAGATATGTTCCGAATGGTCTTCATGATTGCCTTCGTGGGTCGGTAAACGGCGGGCGACATGGCTGACATGTTCTTAGAACTGATGCAGCATGCCGAGACGGAACATCAATTGGCGATTGGTTGTCGATGCGTCGGCGATCGAGAAGTCGAAGATGTCAGCCTGCTTGGCATCCCCTGCCGCCTGTTGGAACCCCGCCATCGCATAGAACGACGTACGCTTGGATACGGAATAGCTGCCCATCAGCGAGACTTGATGGTATTTTGGCCTCGCCCCGTTGTAGTTCACCTTGCCGTCGGTATAGACGTAAGCGGCCCCCAGCGTCGCGGCCGGCGTGACCTTGTAC
>NZ_JAFGYX010000091.1:0-526 GCF_017491625.1 Pseudomonas sp. 50_B | reverse complement strand
CCCTCCCAGTGACCGGGCATCAGGCGGTCTTCGATCTCCGGTGGGCGTACGTGGATGCTGACCATGTCGGGGATCTGGCCACGTCGATCCACCCCGCCGGAGCGCGGCCGGCGGGTAGTCTTGCCCTGCCGCAGACAGATGATCAGCTCCTTGCGCAGCTCGCCGACCGGCAGGGCATAGATCGCGTTGTAGATTGTCTCGCGGCAGACGTAGGCGTCTTCGAAGCTTGGGGATTTCATGGTTCGCAGCTTGCCGGCAATCTGCTCGGGAGAAAAGCGCTGTCGCAGCAGGTGGGCGACCAGCTCGAACAACTCGTTGCCGGGCACCAGCCGTTTTGCGGGTCGACAGACCACGCGGCGTGTATGCATCAAGCGCTGGGCATCGTCTGCAACGTACTCGCCTTGAGCATTCCGGTTGCGCCGGATCTCACGGCTGACCGTCGAGGGGCTGCGGTTCATCAGCCGGGCAAGCCTGCGCTGGCTGAAGCCATTGCACAGGCCGATCTGGATCGTGACGCGCTCTGTGG
>NZ_JAFGYX010000090.1:0-526 GCF_017491625.1 Pseudomonas sp. 50_B | reverse complement strand
AGACCGGCGCCCATGCCGGCCGCCTGCGCGCCCTGCCCCGGGAAAATCAGTGCCTTCATTTATCCTCCTGCGAACAGATAGCCGCCGATGCCGAGCGCGACGAGCATCGAGATCGCGACGACACCGCCGAGCTTGTGCTGCAGGCGGTCGATGCGTTCCCACGCCGCGTGGTCGGCTTGCGCCGCGTAGCGCATGCGGCGGATCACGATCCACACGCACACCGCGTTCAGCGCGATCGCGAGCGTGCCGAACGCGACCTTCGTGAGCAGGAGCGGCGTCGGCGCGCGATGCATGAGCAGGACCGCGCCCGTGATCAGCACGATCGTGAACGCCGGGATCTCGACATACTTGTCGGTGGTCCAGTGCAGCTTCGAGATGAACGCGCGTTGCTCGGGACTGCGATCGATCGCGTGCTCGAAGATGCCCTCGACGATCACGCAGCTCATCCACGCGGCGACGAAAATCAGATGCAGGAACAGCACGAGCTTCATGGCGTCTCCTTCATGTTCGGTCGATGCGGTTGGAC
>NZ_JAFGYX010000089.1:0-530 GCF_017491625.1 Pseudomonas sp. 50_B | reverse complement strand
CTTGGAAGGTCATGGGGGTGGTGTTGCTGTATGGCTGCGTATCATGGGTTGCTTCCGCTGCGGCCAAGCTGGTGTTCGGCACGGTCTTCGGGCTGCTGATCGGCGGTGAGGGGCAGTTGAGCGTTGCGACCGTGTTGACCCAAATCGCTGTGGCCGCCGTGTCGACGATCTTTTCGCTGCTGGCGGTCGCGTTCGTCGCCAAACTCTATCTTGCGGCGCGTGATGCGCGTGAGGCGATCGTCGAGGTTTCATGAAACTCAATGTGGCAGGCATCCTTCGCGATGCCTGGGCGATGGCCAAGCGGGATTCCGAACTGCTGCTCGGTATAGCGGGCGTCTTCTTGTTCATTCCCGATCTGGCGGGGGCCATTTATGTCGCTCCCGCGCCCGCTCCACCGGCGGTCGTGGATCAGACGTCGGCGGATCTCTGGCTCAAGCAACTTGGCGTATGGGGCCAGCAATATGAGTTGCTGGTGATCGTGCTCAGCCTGCTGTCGCTGTTCGGGGTGCTGGCGCTGTTCGTCGTGTATA